>NZ_JBNCMT010000005.1:117872-207371 GCF_049846925.1 Brevibacillus nigriterrae | reverse complement strand
CATGTTGTCGAAGTTGTGTTTGTGGATGGGGTTGCGACTGAGACTCGTGTAGACCAACCGGGTGCAACCATTCCGGCCAATGGTTTTGTACTATGGGGAAATGGACAAGCTGCTCAATTCCTGGAACAGCACGTGCCAATCGGCTCCCGAGTGCAATTGGACTATCAAACGACACCGACCGGGCAAGATTGGGTTCAAGCGGTTGGCGGTCATGTTATTTTAGTGGATAAAGGAGTGCCAATGAGCACATTCCCTACTGACACGTATGTACAAGGTATCAATGCCCATACAGCGGTCGGGACGTCTCAGGATGGGAAAACACTATGGATTGTAGCGGTTGAGAAAAACGCAACAAGCCGTGGAACCAACCTGGCCGAGCTTGCCCAGATTATGGTTGAGCTTGGTGCGTATCAGGCAGTGAACTTTGACGGTGGAGGATCAACCTCCTTGGCCGTGCGGATGTTAGGAGAAACAGACGCAAAGCTGGCACTATCACCAAAAGAAGGCTCTGAGCGCCGAGTGCCCACGGGGTTAGCTGTATATAACACGGCACCACAGGGAGATTTGGCCGGGTTCCAAATCGTTGGCCCTACAGAGTTGCTGATTGGTCAAGAAGCAGAATTCAAGGCTGCCAAAGGGTTTGACAATCACTATCAGCCGATGAAGATTGACACTTCCGCAGTGACCTGGAATTCTACGCAATCAGACGCAGGGGTATTTGAAAATAACCGGTTTACGGCAACCAAATCAGGAACTGTCGGACTAATCGCTCAAGTAGGGGGATTGAAACAGGAACGGCAAGTCAGAGTATTTAGCGGAAGTGATGTGGCACAGCTTGAGATTTCGCCGAACCCTGTCTTTATCGGTCTCGGTCAGACGATGGACCTCAGTGTTACCGTAAAGACGAAAACAGGAAAAGTGATTGAGGCGACGCCACGCAGCGTAACTGGTTTTGTTGATTCACAGATAGCAACTTTAAATGACAACTTGCAATTGATCGCTGGCGAGAAAGAAGGCAGAGCGAATCTGTCAATCAATTACGACGGGGTGTCAACCACAGTGCCTGTCATTATTGGGGAAATGGAACAACCGTGGCTGGTCTTTGACAATCAGGTGGGCATGTATCATACAGCGTACCCAGACAGCATCAGTGCACAAGGATCGTTTGGGCTCGTATCCGAACCGGTCTATCGCTCGAAGAAATCAGCCAAGCTTACGTACAATTTTGCCGGAGCTCCGACCAGTGACGTGAGAATTGCCTATGGTCGTCTTGGTTCCAATCCAGTCGCTATTCCTGGCAATCCATTTGGACTCGGTCTGTGGGTTTACGGGGATAACAGCAACCATTGGCTTCGAGCAGAAATTTTAGATGCCAAAGGCAAGGTTCATTATGTGGATTTAGCGAAGCAGATTGATTGGACTGGCTGGAAACAGGTGAAGGGAGCATTCCCTGGAGAAGCTGTTTACCCACTTTCCTTACGCAGCATCTACGTAGTTAACCAAAAAGAACAAACAGAGCTGCGTCCTGAACAAGGTACATTGTATTTTGACGAATTGTCTCTGCTTTACCCATATGATGCAACGAAAAAAGTAGTTGGCAAAGAAATTAATCCTGCTCAACCTGGTACCCTGTCTCTAGGCAAAGAGTTGAACATGAATTATTCATTCCAACAAGTTGCATCATTCCTGGAGAAGGCGAGAATCGATGTACAACCAATCGCCAAACGTCAGCTTCCTGGATATGTTCCTGCGGACTATTCCTTCAGTATTAGTCCTGTTGCTTTGAAAAACGGAAAAGAGGATCTGCTTGGATCAACACCAGTTACTCTCTCCTTTGCACCAAAACAGTGGGTGAAGAACAAAGGAATTGGACTTCTGTACGTCAATGAAGTCAACCAGACGCTCGATGTCCTTCAAGGGCAAATGGACGCTCAGCATAACTGGACATACGAAATTAATTCCTACGGTACGTATATTCCATACTACCTGGATATTCCAAGTGACGTTCCGTTTATGGACATCTTGAATCATCCTGCACGGACAGAGATAACGAGCATGGCTGCCAAAGGGTATGTAAAAGGGCTGGAGGCGAATGTATTCGGCCCTGAAGTAGCCTTGACCCGTGCTCAATTCGTAGCTCTGCTTGCACGTGTCTACAAATGGGAGCTGCCTGCCAAGCCGAAGCTGAACTTCAAAGATACGGTTCCGGCTTACGCACAAGGAGCCGTCCAGGTCGCGTTATCCAAAGGAATTATCAAAGGATATGACGACAAGACCTTTAAGCCAGACAAGAGTATTACTCGTGCCGAAGCAGCCGCTATTCTCGATCGGATTCTGAAACAAAAATCATCAACCAATCTGACACTCTCCGACAAGAAGACATGGCCAAAATGGGCTTCGGCTTCCATTACTAATATTGTCGGGCTAGGATTGATCGATCCGATCGGCGAGAAATTTGAGCCGAATAAACCAACGACCCGAGCAGTATTCGTCGTGGCGCTCTATCGCATACTGGAAAAGAAAAACTAATAACAGCCGGATACTTACATTTGAAAGGGTGTAGGTACTCCGGCTTTTTTATCTTGGGAAAGGCAGGAATAATTTCATGTTGGGAAGAATTGAATGGTGGTAGATGTCCAAACAATTTTTCCCAAGGAGTGAGTGGTAACGATGAGTCAGAAAGAAGTTGTCATCGTCAGTGCAGTACGTACCGCAATCGGAAACTTTCAAGGATCATTGGCAGGAATCAGTGCTACGAAATTAGGAGCAATTGTTTTGGAAGCAGCCTTGGATAAGGTGGGAGTAGATAAATCAGCTGTTGGCGAGGTAATTCTGGGCAATGTGCTGCAAGCTGGCCTGGGACAAAATCCGGCAAGACAGGCTGCCATTCAGGCAGGACTTGCACAGGAAGTACCTTCGATGACAATTAACAAGGTTTGTGGCTCTGGCTTAAAGGCTGTTCACTTGGCTACACAATCGATTCTGTCGGGAGACACTGACGTCATCCTGGCGGGTGGTATGGAAAATATGAGTCAGGCCCCTTATCTTTTGGAAGGTGCTCGCAACGGTTACCGCATGGGAGATAACAAGATCGTCGATTCCATGATCCGTGACGGGCTGTGGTGCGCTTTTAATGACTACCATATGGGTATAACTGCAGAAAACCTGTGCGATCATTATGGACTCACTCGTGAAGAGCAGGACGAGTTCTCAGCGTGGAGCCAGGAGAAGGCATTGGCTGCGATTGCAGCAGGACGCTTCAAGGATGAGATCGTACCAGTTCCGATCCCACAGAAAAAAGGTGATCCTGTCCCGTTTGAAGTGGATGAGTTCCCTCGTGCAGGAGTAACTGCTGAATCCCTCGGCAAGCTTCGCCCTGCATTCAAAAAAGACGGTTCTGTTACTGCAGGCAATGCATCGGGCATCAATGATGGTGCAGCAGTCTTGCTGGTGATGTCTCGTGAAAAGGCTGATGAGCTTGGTCTCAAGCCGTTGGCACGTATCGTGGCGAATGCAAGTGCGGGTGTTGACCCGAAAGTGATGGGAATCGGTCCGGTGCCTGCTACCAAGAAGGTATTGGAAAAAGCATCACTTACGTTAGAAGATATGGATGTCATCGAAGCAAATGAAGCATTTGCTGCTCAATCACTCGCTGTAGGAAAAGACCTTGGAGTAAATCGTGATAAGTTAAATGTTAACGGTGGAGCTATAGCGCTAGGTCATCCAATTGGGGCGAGCGGAGCACGGATTCTGGTAACGCTTGTCCATGAATTGCACAAGCGTGAAGGAGCAAAATATGGATTAGCTACCCTCTGCATTGGCGGCGGTCAAGGCGTTGCGACAATTATAGAGAAATTGTGATCAATTTGTGAACGCTTTGTGGCTGGACGCACAGGAAAGTTGACAAATCTAATAATTCTTCGTTAATATGGATGAGGGCATGAAGCAAGTTCAGGCCCTCTCCTTATGTAAAAGGGGGACTTTACTTGTCGAAACTTGACAAACCGGGGCAGGCTATCATCTTTCTGGGTATCATCGGTGTCGATTTGGCCGTTTGTGTGTTATCAGGTGTTTGGCTAGGAAGATATTTGGATCGATACCTACATAGTGATCCGTGGATGATGATGCTAGGGTTGTTTCTCGGATTAGGAATTGGCGTGTATAGTGTATATCGGTTAATACGGTCCTACTTATAGGGAGATTGAGATGCAAAACTTTTCAGCGGCAATGCGACTAACCTTTAAGTATGCTTTTTATTGTGCAAGCTTCGTTATGATACTCTGGGCAGTGTTGCCTGACCATAGGCTTTTTTTGCAGAGCCTGTTGTTAGGGATAGCAGTCAGTCTAATTAACGGGGCTGTTTTATTGGCAAAGACATGGCGAGTAGGACAGGTTGCAGAAAATCCTTCGCTTCGTCCCAAGGGTACAGGCATGCTCCAACGTCTGATCACAGTAGGTTTTGCCGTTTATTTAACTGTTCGCCTTCCCGACCTCTTTATTATTTCTGGCGCTCTCATCGGTTTTTTTCTCATTCCATTGCTCAGCCTTCTCTTTGTTTATCGCTCCTTAAAATAGATAGTTTGACCTTTTACATTACTTTTGAAAGCAAGCACTTTTGACAAAAGAAAGGGGTGAATAATACATGCATTTCTCGCCGCGATTCGAAATGTTTGGTTTGGTTTTTGATATCCCAACCATACTGATGATTGTGGTAACATCTCTTGTTGTTTTCTTCCTGATTCTGGGGTTAACAAGAAATTGGCAAACTGGGGTACCAAGTGGTGCGCAGAACTTCCTTGAATGGGTAATTGAATTCATTGAAGGTATTGCCGGCGGGTTCATGGAGAAGAAGACAGCTGCGAAGTACGTGACTCTTGGACTCACACTGTTCCTCTATATCTTCATTGGAAACCAATTAGGTCTTCTGTTTAACGTTAACGTGCTTTATAAGGGAGAAATCAGTGAGAGTCTCATGAATATGTTGACGCTTTCAGGAACTGAAGAGGCAGTTCATCAAAAACATGAGATTATCACAGAAGAACTTCACAGCGAACACGGTTTGCCAGTGGCATTCTGGAAGTCACCTACGGCTGCACCTAGCGTAACCTTCGCTCTTGCATTGATGGTATTGCTCTATGCTCACTACCTAAGCATCAAAAAAGGTGGAGTTGGTAAATACTTCAAGCATTATTTTGAACCGCATCCGCTCATGTTCTTCTTACATGCGATGGAAGAGTTCATCATTAAACCGCTTACGATGCCTTTGCGTCTATTCGGTAACATTTTTGCAGGTGAAGTATTGATTGCCGTACTGCTTTCTGCGGGCGCAGCAGTAATCGCATTGCCTATCTGGCTCGGTTACTCTGTATTCGTTGGTGCCGTACAAGCGTACATCTTTACAACATTAACAATGGTGTATATCTCACAAAAAGTGAACGATGAACACTAATCTTGTCTAAGCATTTATTAACAACACTTACATTTTAGGGAGGTATTTTTACAATGAATGGTTTACTTGCTGCTGGTATCATGTTTGGTCTTGCCGCTGTTGGAGCTGGTATTGGTAACGGTCTTGTAGTTTCTCGCACAATCGAAGGTACTGCTCGTCAACCTGAAGCTCGTGGTTCTTTGATGGGTCTTATGTTCTTAGGTTTGGGTCTTGTTGAGGCGGTTCCAATCATCGCGGTTGCGATGGGCTTCGTATTCATGAACAAATAAGTAATCAAAATGGGAAATGGCGGGGGTCAGACCTTCGCCTCTCTTTTGTGGACGTTTCGACATGAGGGATTTTCCTGAGAGTCAGGAAGGAGTGAATAGAATGTTTGACTTAGGAGCTGTTGGGCTAGAGTTCGGCACAATGCTTACCCAATTAGTGATGTTTCTTATATTGTTGGCTTTAGTAGGAAAGTTTGCTATGAAACCGGCAATGTCCGTAATGGAAAAACGCCGTCAGCATATTGAAAATGAAATCAGTACCGCTGAGCGTAATCGCCAGGAAGCAGAAGCTCTTTTGGCGGAGCAACGTCGTATTCTTGATGAAGCTCGTACAGAAGCAAAAGCAATTCTTGATCGTGTTACTAAACAAGCGAGCGACGAATCTGCTCGCATCATTGACGAAGCAAAAACAGCTAACGAGCGTATGAAAGCAGAAGCTTCTTCTGAATTGGCTCGTGAAGTGGAAAAAGCAAAAGCTGAGTTGCGTGATCAAATGGCAGGCCTTTCTGTATTGCTTGCTTCCAAGATTATTGAGAAAGAATTGGACGAAGCTGCTCAAAAAGCAAGCGTTGACCAATTCCTTAAACAAGTAGGGGATAGCCTATGAGCGGAGCAGTATCCAAACGCTACGCTCGTGCCTTATTTGAAGTAGCCAAAGAGCGAGGGCTAATCGATAGTATTGAAGTAGAACTCAAAAGTGTCGTTGAAGCTGTTAACCAAAACGCAGAGCTTACCAAAATTTTGATGCACCCGCATATTCCTGCTGAAGATAAAAAGCAACTCATCAAAGACGTGTTTCAAGCACAGGTTGCTGATGAGACTTTGAACTTCATTGGTGTGCTGATTGATAATGGACGTGAATCAGAATTAACTTCAATTGCTGCTTCTTACGTAGGTCTTGCGAATGAAGAACGTGGAATTGCTGATGCAGTTGTTACCACGGCGAAACCGCTAAACCAGGAAGAAGAAGCACAATTGGCTGATCGATTCGGGAAGTTAATCAATAAGACACTCCGGATTCAAACTGTTGTTGACCCATCGATCATGGGTGGCGTAGTAGTGAAAATCGGAGACCGTCTGTACGATGGAAGCATCAAACGTAAATTGGAACACTTCGCGCATCAACTATAAGATGTCTGGATGAATGGGGTGAATGTTTAAGTGAGTGCAATCAGACCAGAAGAAATTAGCTCCCTCTTGAAAGAGCGGATCGCTAACTATAAAGCTGAAATCGAAGTAGTAGACGTAGGTACAGTTATCCAGGTTGGTGACGGTATCGCACGTGTACACGGATTAGAAAAAGCCATGGCTGGGGAGCTTCTTGAGTTCCAAAACGGCGTAATGGGTATGGTACTTAACTTAGAAGAAGATAACGTGGGTGTTGTTATCCTTGGACCATTCCGCGATATCAAAGAAGGCGACACTGTTAAACGTACAGGTCGCATCATGGAAGTTCCTGTAGGGGAAGCTCTCCTTGGTCGTGTTGTTAACCCACTCGGTCAACCTATCGATGGTTTAGGACCAATCAATACAACTGAATTCCGCCCGGTAGAAAACATGGCTCCAGGCGTTATGGCTCGTAAATCTGTTCATGAGCCACTTCAAACCGGTATCAAAGCGATTGACTCTATGATCCCAATCGGTCGTGGTCAGCGTGAGTTGATCATCGGTGACCGTCAAACAGGTAAAACAGCGGTAGCACTTGATGCAATCATCAACCAAAAAGGTAAAGATATGATTTGTATCTATGTTGCGATCGGTCAGAAACAATCTACGGTAGCAGGTGTTGTTGAAACACTCCGTAAACACGGTGCGTTGGAATATACAATCGTCGTTTCTTCCACAGCATCTGACCCAGCTCCACTTCTGTTCTTGGCACCTTATGCTGGTGTTGCTATGGGTGAGTACTTCATGTACAAAGGCGGACACGTTCTTTGCGTATACGATGACTTGTCCAAACAAGCAGCAGCTTATCGTGAGGTTTCTCTCTTGCTTCGTCGTCCTCCAGGTCGTGAGGCATATCCTGGTGACGTATTCTACTTGCACTCCCGTTTGTTGGAGCGTGCTGCGAAGTTATCCGATGACTTGGGCGCAGGTTCATTGACTGCTCTACCTTTCATCGAGACTCAAGCAGGTGACGTATCTGCCTACATCCCAACAAACGTTATCTCCATCACTGATGGACAGATCTTCCTTGAGACAGACCTTTTCAACGCAGGTCAGCGTCCAGCGGTTAACTCTGGTATCTCTGTATCCCGCGTAGGTGGTAATGCTCAAATTAAAGCGATGAAAAAGGTTGCCGGTCCACTCCGTCTTGACCTTGCACAATATCGTGAGTTGGCTGCATTCGCACAGTTCGGTTCTGACTTGGATAAAGCAACTCAAGCACGTTTGACTCGTGGTGAGCGCGTAGTTGAGATCTTGAAACAAGGTCAATACGAGCCAATGCCTGTAGAGAAACAAGTTATCTCTATCTATGCAGCGACTAAAGGGTTTATTGATGAGATTCCAGTGGAAGATGTACGCCGTTTCGAAAAAGAACTGCTTGCTTTCATTGACTCCAACAAACCACAATTGTTCGAGCATATCCGTACTACAAAAGACTTGCCAGCTGAACAAGACATCAACGCGGCAATCGAAGAGTTCAAGAAGGGCTTCGCTGTAAGCCGCTAACTTTTTGCAATATCGACATCTTATGTGTGCCGGGTCATTCCCGGCATGCATCCCCAAGGTGGTGAAATGAGTGGCTCAAACGCGTGAGATAAAGCGCCGGATTAAATCTGTTAAAAATACCCGTCAGATTACCAAAGCGATGAAAATGGTGGCGGCAGCGAAACTGCGCCGTAACCAGGAGAAGGCCGAGGCATCTCGTCCTTATGCAAGCAAGATCCAAGAGGTGATTGCGAGCATTGCTTCCGGTTCTGCGGGTGCGAAACATCCGATGCTTCAAACAAGACCAGTTAAGCGGACAGGATATATCATCATTACTTCTGACCGTGGTCTGGCAGGTGGATACAACGGTAACATGATTCGTAAAGTGGTTCAAACCATTCGTGAAAACCACAAATCACAAGATGAGTACGTACTATTTGTAATTGGACGTAAAGGTCGCGACTTCTTCGTGAAGCGTAATTACCCGGTAGCTGAAGAAGTAGTAGGTTTGCCAGGGAACCCAGCGTTCTCTGACATCAAAAAAATCTCCAGTGCAGCAGTTCAATTGTTCGCTGATGAGAAAATTGATGAACTATATCTCTGCTACAACCAGTTCCAAAGTGCGATTTCTCAAATACCACAAGTTTCTCGCTTGCTTCCATTGCAATCAGTTGAGTCTACAGAGCGCAAAGTGAACTACGAATACGAACCTTCAGCGGAAGAAGTATTGTCAGTTCTTTTGCCTAAGTATGCTGAAACATTAATCTACAGTGCACTCCTTGAAGCAAGGGCTTCTGAAGAAGGTGCTCGTATGACTGCAATGGGCAGTGCGACAGATAACGCATCGGATATGATCGATCGTTTGACATTGTTCTTCAACCGTGCTCGTCAGGCAGCAATTACTCAAGAGATTTCCGAGATCGTTGCGGGTGCTAACGCTTAGGCAACAATCGTCAAACCAGGTATACAAGAAAGCCTTTATTAGGAGGGAAGAAGCAAGATGGCGAAAGGACGCGTGGTTTCGGTAATGGGTCCAGTAGTAGACATTGAGTTCGAACGTGGACAATTACCTGCCATCTACAATGCGATCAAAATTCAGTACAGTGCACAAAACTCTGGTGAGCGTAATATCGACTTAACAGTTGAAGCTGCGGTTCACCTTGGTGATAACATTGTACGTACAGTTTCCATGTCTTCCACTGACGGTCTCGTTCGTGGTATGGATGCAGTTGACACAGGTGCTCCAATCTCTGTTCCAGTTGGTAACGTAACATTGGGTCGTGTATTCAACGTTCTCGGTGAACCAATTGACCTTCAAGAAATGGGCGATGTTCCTCGTCGTGACCCAATTCACCGTCAAGCTCCAACATTTGCTGAGCAAGCTACATCCGTTGAAATCCTGGAAACAGGTATCAAAGTTATCGACTTGCTCGCTCCATACGTAAAAGGTGGTAAGATCGGTCTTTTCGGTGGTGCAGGTGTAGGTAAAACAGTTACTATCCAAGAATTGATCAATAACATCGCACAAGAGCACGGCGGTATCTCTGTATTCGCAGGTGTAGGTGAGCGTACCCGTGAAGGTAACGACTTGTACCATGAGATGAAAGATTCCGGCGTTATCTCCAAAACAGCGATGGTATTCGGACAAATGAATGAGCCACCGGGTGCACGTCTTCGTGTAGCATTGACTGGTTTGACAATGGCTGAATACTTCCGTGATGAAGAAGGAAAAGACGTACTTCTCTTCGTTGATAACATCTTCCGCTTCACACAAGCTGGTTCTGAGGTATCCGCACTTCTCGGCCGTATGCCATCTGCGGTAGGTTACCAACCTACACTCGCAACTGAGATGGGTGGCTTGCAAGAGCGTATTACCTCTACGAAAAAAGGTTCCGTTACTTCGATCCAAGCGATCTACGTACCAGCGGATGACTATACTGACCCGGCTCCTGCTACAACGTTCGCTCACTTGGATGCAACGACGAACCTTGACCGCGGTATTTCCGAGTTAGGTATTTA
Source organism: Brevibacillus nigriterrae (assembly GCF_049846925.1). NCBI lineage: Bacteria > Bacillati > Bacillota > Bacilli > Caryophanales > Paenibacillaceae > Brevibacillus > Brevibacillus nigriterrae. Next base: position 196,985 of record NZ_JBNCMT010000005.1, on the reverse strand, counting down.
CCCTGCGGTAGATCCACTTGCTTCTACTTCTCGTGCCCTTGCTCCTGACGTAGTAGGTCAAGAACACTACGATGTTGCTCGTGGCGTACAAGCAATTCTCCAACGCTACAAAGAGTTGCAAGATATTATCGCAATCCTTGGTATGGATGAGTTGAGCGATGATGACAAGCAAACGGTTGCTCGTGCTCGTCGTATTCAACGTTTCTTGTCTCAGCCATTCCACGTTGGTGAAGTATTTACAGGTATCCCTGGTAAATATGTACCAGTTAAAGAAACGGTTCGCAGCTTCAAAGAAATTTTGGAAGGTAAACACGATGAACTTCCAGAAGCAGCTTTCCTTTATGTAGGTACGATTGAAGAAGCTGTAGAAAAAGCAAAGAAAATGCAGTAAGACAACCCTGGAAAGGGGAGACGGTAAGTGAGCAAGATGACAGTTGAAGTCGTAACTCCCGAACGGGTTGTCTATAGCGGTGATGCAACAATGGTAATTGCTCGTGGTACTGATGGGGATCTTGGTATTATGCCAAACCACATGCCGCTCGTTACCCCGCTTAAAATTGCCCCAGTTCGGATTAAAACCGAGGGCGACAAAGAGACCTCTATCGCTGTTAGCGGAGGCTTCATGGAAGTCCGTGGCGATAAAGTCACTATTCTCGCAGAAACTGCTGAGCTATCATCAGACATCGACGTAGCTCGTGCCCAGGCTGCGAAAGCTCGTGCAGAACAACGTTTGATCGATAAACATCCTGATCTGGATGTTCGTCGTGCAGAATTCGCTTTGCAACGTGCGATGACTCGTCTCAATGTCACCAAACAAATCTAGTCAGGTAAGAACCCTGCTCGCTTCTGGCGGCGGGGTTTTTATTTGGTTCGACTAAACAAAAATAAGTTGAGATCCCGCCCGACGATGACGAGGACTTGCGAGTTTCGACGATGCAACACGGATGTTGCGTTTAGTCGACCATCAGCGATAGCTTCAGTCGGGTGGGGTATTCATTGGTAATTGCTCTGCTTTTAGTTGTATAATAGATCTGATATGTAGAAAGTTTTTCGCTATTTGGGGAAACTTACAAGTAATGATTGTTAAAATGTGCAAGGAGAGTGGAGTCATGCAAACGGTTCGAGACCTGCGTAAATCAGTAAATGACGATACAGTTTCACCGATCGGATTTACGGCAAATGGATGGATGAGTGTTCTTTCTCATGAAATGAAAGTACTTTTCCAAGGGTTGTGCCATGTGGTTTCAAAATATGAAACAAAAGAAGAAATGAATAAAGCGTTGAATGAGATCAGAGGATTGAAAGGCACTTTTACAGAGCTGGATAAATCTCTCTTCAAGTCCGAAGAATCCTATGAAGGCTACCAGAAGCATCTGCAAAAGCACCGTGAATTCCTCGAGCGTTCCGGATTTACATATCCTGCTTCTCGTGAAGAAGCATTTGAATTGTTTATGAAGTGGGGCCTTCTGTTGGATAAAGGAGAGGTGTGGGATATCCCTGTAACCCCATTCCCAGATGTACAAGACATCTTTACATTATCTGATGTAGAGAAGGTGGCGTTGCATGCGATTAAGCTTGAAACGTTGGTACACCCGATCTTCAGCAAATTGGTTCTTACCCTTCATGAAAGCGATGAAGTGGTCTTCCACTTATCGAAAGCTGAATTGAAGGAAATGCTTCAAGTTAATGATGCGCTGTTGCTAGAAGTAATGATTAAACTGGTACCATATTTGAAAGACCCAATTGATAACATTCAACAGATTCCTGATAACGAAAAGATGGAAATCAATGTTGTGTGGGAACGAATCTATGAAGATTTCTTGGGGAATAAAGACCCGCAAGCCGTACAATAAATGTAGAATTACGAAAATTTTATGTGAAAAGCTTAAAAAACGAGGAGAATGTTCTCCTCGTTTTTTGTCTTTAATTTAGACAAAATGATACTAGCTGTCGCAATATACAAAAAATGGTGGAAATACGATGAAAAGATTACGAGATTCTGTCTAATAAAATATTTTTTTGTAATTAAAAAAAATAGCACAAAAAGAGGGATTTTTTCGATTGGTTTGGTATATATTTACAACAGTCAGACTAGACTTGGCTTGCTCATAGGGGGATACCTGCTCTTATGAAGTTGATTCAATGATATCCCTAGGTTTAAAGCAAGTTTAGTGACTGAATATTGCGATAATGAAAGGATGGTTCAAATTGAGAATCGGTAAGGTCATGGCAGGTCTCTTATCTTCTGCTCTCGTTTTGACTGCAGTTGTAGGGGCACCAATTGCAACAGATGCAAAGAGCAAAAAAGAAAAGCAAGAGCAAGAGCAAGGAAAGTATATTGATTGGGGAGTAATCAATTTTGATCGATTGGCCAAAAACCTGATTGATCAAGGAATCATCGATGAAGACGCTACTCCCGAAGAAATTGAGAGAGAAGTTGCCAAATACATCGAGAAACGCAATATTCCACATGGAATTGATACATCCAACAGCTTCGGTCAAAAGGCAGCCAAAACCAAAGCCAAAGCCGATGCAAAAGCTAGCAAAAAAGCAAACCAAATTGATGCTGACAAGAAAAGCTCCAAGTCTCGTCAAAACCATAATGACAATATCGTCATGGCTTTGATCGAGTTCCCTGATTTGGCTCATAATACAATTCCAGAAACGCCAGATGCTCTCTGGACTGCTGATTTTAGCCAAGAACATTATGAGAAAATGCTGTTCAACTCAAAAGAGTACACAACTCCTGAAGGGGATACACTTACAACCATGAAGCAATACTACCATGACCAGTCAGGCGGAACCTGGTCTGTGGGCGGTGTGGTAACACCTTGGATTACTGCACAAAATAACGAAGAATACTACGGCGGAAATGATGAAAACGACAACGACAAAGCACCTAGAGACCTTGTACTTGAGACATTGGAGACAGTTGGTCAATCCATTGCAGGTAAAGAAAGTGACTACGACAAACGTGACCCATATGATATTGACGGTGACGGCAACGTAATGGAGCCAGACGGAATGCTCGACAACCTGATGCTGGTGCATTCCGGTATTGGTGAAGAGACAGGTGAGCGTCCAAATGCGATCTGGTCACATCGCTGGACACTGAAGAAACCTACGGCGATTCCAGGAACAAGCTTGAAAGCATATGATTACATGGTTCAACCGGAAGATGGCGCAGTCGGGGTATTCGCACATGAGTATGGCCATAACTTAGGTCTACCAGATTTGTACGATACAACTCGTCAAGGACTTGGTTCCCCAGTTGGTTCCTGGTCAATCATGTCCTCTGGTAGCTGGAACGGTGTCATTCTTGGAACCGAACCTACGGCGTTCGATCCATGGAGCAAACTGGAGTTACAAGCCCGCTTTGGCGGAAACTGGTTAGCACCAGAGGTAATCGATTATAAAGATATCAAGAATGCGAAGAAAATAACCCTCAATGAAGGAGCAAGCTTCGGTGCAGAAGGTAAATCATTGAAAATCACATTACCAGACGTTGAGGCAAAACCACCAGTTCAACCATATGAAGGAAATTACTCTTACTTCTCAGACAAAGGTGACGATCTCAATACCAAAATGACTTCTCCTGAGATTGATTTGGCAGGTGCATCCAGTGTAACTCTCTCCTACGATGCATGGAGACAGATCGAGGCAGGTTACGATTACCTCTACCTCAACATCATCGATGCAAATTCAGGTGATTACCTCAAGAAGGAATTCAAAGTTTGGGATGACGTGACAGAAGGTTGGGTTAAAGAAAACATCGACCTTTCTGAATTCGCAGGAAATAAAATCAAGCTTGAATTCAATTATGTAACAGATGGCGGATTGGCTCCAGACGGATTCTATTCCGACAATTATGTTGTTGAAGCTGATGGCAATGTAGTGTTTGAAGATAATGCTGAAGAGCCGAAGTTTGATCTTGACGGCTTCATTCACTTCGATGGTACAGGTCAAATGCTTCCTGCATACTACCTGGTTGAATGGCGTACTCAAAACGGTATGGACAAAGGCTTGGCAAACTACAACCGCAACATGACATTCTTTGCTTATGATCCAGGTTTGGTTGTATGGTACTATGATGGCCGTTATGGCAAAACCTCAGACAACCACACGGGCAACCATCCAGGTGAAGGCTTCATCGGCGTAGTCGATGCACATCAGGATGTTCGTTACTGGAATGGAGATCCTAGCCAACCGGCTGGTGACCGTTACCAAGTCAATGACGCAGCGTTTGGTTTGAAAGATACATCTGGTATCAACATCGACTTCATTAACGGAACGTTGAACTACGGCAGCCTCCCAGGTGTATCTGAATTTTACGATCGAAACGACTACTCTATGCCTGGTGCAGAAGATGTAGGTAAAATTCTCCAACAGTTGGGTATCCGTATCAATGTATTGAAGGAAATGAACGGTGGTAAGAAAGTACAATTTGAATTGTCGAGAGAAAACGACTAATTAACAATCAATAGGAGCTATTCCTGAAGCGAGGAGCTAAGGGAGTAGCTCCTTTCTTTTTCTGGATATTTGCGAAAGTTCTGATTATAATATAGAATAAAAAATATTTGTTTATTAAATTTTTTTTAAATACGAGAAGGAATTTTACAAAAAATAAAGAATTAATTAATTCTATAAACAAATGTATTATAGTGTATTTCTCTCGAATTCCTTCCCGTTATTGATTGAATACAAGAAAATAACATTTTTTAATGCAGAAAAGAGATTTTTTTTGTAAATTTTTTTTAAAAAGAATGAAGGAATTTGTGGAAAAAGGTAGAAAATATTTACACTATATTAGGAATTGACTAAATAATAGAAAATATCTCATATATCTGGTTTATTTGATAATTTCTGTTGTTTGGTCATCTCTTAATCGGGTTGTAAATGTACATAAAGAAAGGATGGTCAATTTGAAAATTAACAAAGTAATGGCAGGGCTTTTGTCATCAGCTCTTGTGCTAACTGCGGTAGTAGGTGCTCCGCTTGCTACAGATGCAAAAAGCAAAAAGCAAGAACAGGAAAACCACATTGATTGGGCTATTGTAAATTTTGAACGCCTTGCTAAGAATTTAATGAAGCAGGGTATTATCGATGAGGACGCTTCTCCAGAAGAAATTGAAAAAGCAGTTAATAAATATGTGTCGAAAGGTGAAGTTCCACACGGAATCGATACTTCTTCTAGCTTCGGTAAAAAAGCTGAAAAAACGAAATTAAATACTGATTCCAAAGTTAGCAAAAAAGCTAATGCTATGACTGAAAACTCCAAAGAAGCTAAATTCAGAAACACTCACAAAGACAACATTGTTATGGCATTGATCGAATTCCCAGATGTTGAACATAACAATATTACTAGAGAAGAAGATAGTCTTTGGACAGAAGATTTCAGCCAAGAGCATTATGAGAATATGCTTTTCAATCCATATGGATACCGTACTCCTGAGGGAGTAGATTTGATCACGATGGCTCAATACTACTATCAACAATCCGGTGGTACTTGGAGTGTTGACGGTGTTGTTACCCCTTGGATTAAGGCTTCAAAAGAAGCTGCTTACTATGGGGCACATGAGGGAGAATCCAAAGATAAAGCACCTCGTGATCTTGTAATTGAGACACTTGAAACGGTTGGACAATCCATTAAGGGAAAAGAAGACAAATATGACCAACGTGATCCATACGATATCGATGGCGATGGAAATGTAATGGAACCAGATGGTATGTTGGATAACCTCATGCTAGTTCACTCTGGTCTTGGTGAAGAAGCAGGTGCGGCTCCCGAAACTATTTGGTCACATCGTTGGACGTTGAAGAGACCAACGGCAATTCCAGGAACAAGCCTTAAAGCGTACGACTACATGATTCAACCTGAAGATGGAGCTGTGGGTGTATTCGCTCATGAATACGGTCATAATTTGGGTATTCCTGACTTGTATGACACAATTAGTGGTGGACAAGGTTCTCCGGTCGGTTCTTGGTCAATCATGTCTTCAGGTAGTTGGAATGGCGTAATCTTAGGAACTGAACCAACAGCATTTGATCCGTGGAGTAAACTTGAATTACAAGCTCGCTATGGCGGTAACTGGCTGAAGCCACGTGTTATCGATCATGATAAAATCAATTCAAAACGCAAATTTACGCTTGAAGAAGGCGTAAGCATGGATCCTAAAGATAAAGTATTAAAGATCAATCTTCCAGATGTAGAATCCAAAGCACCGATCGGTCCTTTGGATGGAGACTATTCCTACTTCTCTGACAAAGGTGACGATCTGAATACAAGCATGACCTCTAAAGAAATCGATTTAACAGGTGCAAAAGAAGTTAAATTGAGCTTTGATGCTTGGAGACAAATTGAAACAGATTACGATTACTTGTATCTTCACATCCTTGACGCTACTACAGGTGATTATCTCAAGAAAGAATTCAAAACATGGGATGATGATACTAAAGGCAGTGTGAAAGAAGAAGTAGATCTTTCTGAATTTGCAGGAAAGAAAATTAAATTGGAATTTAACTATGTAACTGATGGTGGCTTGGCGCTAGACGGTTTCTATTCTGACAATTATGTTGTCGAAGCTGATGGAAAAGTAGTATTCGAAGATGACGCTGAAGGAGAACTCCAGTTTGAATTGGATGGCTTTACTCACTTTGACGGAACTGGTCAAATGCTTCCTGCTTACTACCTAGTTGAATATCGTACACATAATGGTGTAGATAAAGGTTTAGCAAACTATAACCGTAACATGACATTCTTTGCTTATGATCCAGGTATGGTAGTTTGGTACTATGATGGACGTTACGGTAAGACTGCTGATAACAACACGAATGAGCATCCGGGCGAAGGCTTTATTGGTGTAGTTGATGCTCACCAAGAAGCACGTTATTGGAATGGTGATCAAAGTACACCAGCTACCGATCGTTACCTGGTAAATGACGCAGCATTTGGTCTCCATGAGACTTCTGGAATTAACATCGATTTCATCTACGGTACGTTGAATTATGATCCGCTTCCTGGTGAAGCTGTATTCTACGATAAGAATGATTACAGCATGCCAGGAATTGAAGATGTAGGTAAAATTCTTCAACAATTAGGAATCCAAATCAAAGTATTGAAAGAAAAACAAAAAGGAACTCAATTAGAAATCGAAGTATCCAAGAAAAAATAATAAATGTAAGGGGTGAGAGTAAATCTTGCCCCCTTTTTTTATTTCCATTAATTACAAGCGCAAATAATCTATGAAAACGTAAAGTTTATTGTGTTTGAAGTCACAAAAAAACACATGATAATCCTAGAAGAAAGCGGAAAAATGAGTTAACTACAAATTAACAGTAAAAACTTGATTAATTGTGTAAAAGCGATGGGACAATAGTTCCGTAAGTTTTTAGACAATTTGTCAAGAGGAAAGAGAAAGAAATTATTACAAAAGTAAGGCTTTCGTTAGACACCAGTATAGGGTTTTGCTATAATAATGTAGGTATTTTCTTGTACTCAGTACAACGGAGGGGAATCACGATGAGTGCAATCTATGCAAACAATTATGTGATTGTTGCCATCTTTATCTTCCTTGGTGTGCTGCTTCCTGTGGCTACAGTGAGTATTATTGGTCCTTTAGTACGACCTAATAATCCTACTCCAGAAAAGCAGACCACCTATGAAAGTGGTAACATTCCAGTCGGTGACAGTTGGGTTCGTTTTAATGTAAAGTATTACATTTTCGCCCTGCTGTTTGTCATTTTTGATGTTGAAACATTGTTTCTCTATCCATGGGCAGTAGCATATAATCAGCTAGGCCTTTTTGCTTTAATTGAAATGGTTATCTTTATCGTGCTTCTAGCAATCGGATTAGTCTATGCTTGGAGAAAGAAGGTGCTAGAATGGAGCTAGATCTTACCAAAATTGCGCCTGAACTGCAGGAAGAATTGAATCGTAATGTCCTGTTTACAAGTGTGGAAACGCTTAAAGGCTGGGTACGCAGTAACTCTATGTGGCCATTATCGTTCGGCTTGGCTTGCTGTGCGATTGAAATGATGGCAACAGGTGGCTCTCATTATGACTTTGACCGTTTCGGGGTTATTTTCCGTGCTTCGCCACGTCATGCAGACGTAATGATCGTTGCAGGAACTGTTACGAAAAAAATGGCGCCTTTGTTGCGCAGATTGTACGATCAAATGCCTGAACCGAAGTGGGTTGTTGCAATGGGTGTTTGTGCAACAGCGGGTGGTCCTTATGTCAAATCTTACAGCGTCGTAAAAGGTGTTGACCAAATCGTACCTGTAGATGTTTACATTCCGGGCTGTCCACCAAGTCCGGTTGCACTTATTTATGGAATTAATAAATTGCAAGAGAAGATTCGTTATGAAGCGAAGACTGGGAAGAAGGTGACCAGTCAATGAGTGAGGAAAAGCGCAAGCCTACTCCAGAGGAAAAAGCAGCCGCAGCGGCAGCAGCCAAAGCAAAGGCTGAAGAGATGAAAAAGTTAAAAGAACAAGGTCAAGGAGCAGCAGTTGAAAGCGCTCCAAAACAAGAGACTCCACCACAAGAAGCTCCAAAACAAGAAGAGCAAGTAGTTGCAGCAAGTGGCAATGACGCTGATGCGAAGGCGAAAGCGGCCGCAGCAGCGAAAGCAAAGGCAGCAGCCGCAGCTGCAGCAGCGGCAAAGGCCAAAGCAGCGCAGGCAGAAGGCGGAGCAGCAACTGAAGCAGGCGGAGATGACGCTGATGCGAAGGCGAAAGCAGCCGCAGCAGCGAAAGCAAAGGCAGCAGCCGCAGCGGCAGCAGCGGCAAAAGCCAAAGCAGCGCAGGCAGAAGGTGGAGCAGAAACTGAAGCAGGCGGAGATGACGCTGATGCGAAGGCGAAAGCAGCCGCAGCAGCAAAAGCCAAAGCAGCAGCCGCTGCAGCCGCAAAAGCAAAGGCTAGTGCTGGTGGTGAGTCGGCTGGGGACGATGATAAAGCTAAGGCCGCAGCAGCAGCAAAGGCTAAGGCAGCAGCCGCCGCAGCAGCGAAAGCCAAAGCGGCAGGTACTGAAGGAGAAGCAGAAGCTGCAGCACCGAAAGCACCTTCTAAAAATCAGCCGTTTTTGGATAAGTATGTGAAAGTAATCACTTCCACATTAGGTGAAGATGTACTCGAAGCTTCTTACATTAATGAGTTAGGGAAGGACGTACCAACGATCATTGTAAAGAATGAACGTTTACGTGATGTTGCCAAACTGCTTAAAGAAGATGCTGGCCTTCATTTTGAATATTTATCGAATCTTCATGGTGTCGATTATGAGAATCATATGGAAGTTTACTATCATTTGTATTCTTACAAAAACCGACAAAGTATTGCTGTTAAAGTAAAAACAAATCGTGAGAAGCCTTCAGTTGCGTCTGTAATGGATATTTGGGCTGGTGCGAATTACAACGAGCGGGAAACATACGATCTTCTTGGAATTAATTTCCCGGGACATAGTGATTTGCGTCGAATTATGCTGTCAGATGATTGGGAAGGCCATCCACTTCGCAAAGACTACGTACAGTTCGACGAGGGGGTGTAGGAGATGAGCTTAGATATGACTTCCTTGGATAATAGAACATTCCCATCTACAGGTCTCCGCACAGAAGAAATGTTGTTGAACGTTGGTCCTCAGCATCCAAGTACACACGGTGTATTTCGACTTGTTGTAAAGATCGACGGGGAAACAATCAATGAAGCAATTCCGGTGATTGGTTATCTTCATCGTGGAACAGAAAAATTGGCGGAAAACCTGAATTATACACAGATTATTCCTTATACAGACCGTCTTGATTACCTGTCTGCCATGACGAATAACTACGTTCTCTGTCATGCAGTTGAAACCATGATGGGGCTGCAAATTCCGGAAAGAGCAGAATATTTGCGAGTAATCGTAATGGAGCTCAACCGGGTTGCGAGTCACATGGTTTGGTGGGGAACCTATCTTCTCGATATCGGTGCAATGAGTCCATTCTTGTTTGCCTTCCGTGACCGTGAGAAGATTCTTGATCTTTTCAATGAATTGTGTGGAGCACGTTTGACATACAACTACATGCGGATTGGCGGACTCAAATGGGACGCGCCTCCGGGTTGGATTGAGAAAGCATCTGAGTTTGTTCAGTATATGAAAAAGGAATTGCACAACTACCACGCTTTGGTTACCGGGAATGAAATCTTCGTTAACCGTCTAACCGGAATCGGAAAATACAATCGTGAAGATGCTTTGAATCATTCTCTTTCTGGTGTCATGCTTCGCTGTACGGGAGAGAAGTGGGATCTTCGCAAAGACGAACCATATAGCATTTACGACCGTTTTGAATTTGACGTTCCAACAACAACCGAGGGTGACTGTATGGCAAGATACCACTTGCGTCTCGCTGAAATGGAGCAATCACTTCGTATTGTGGAACAGGCGCTGGCTCAAATCCCGAAAGAAGGGGAAGTATTGGGCAAAGTACCAAAAGTCATTCGTCCGCCAGTTGGTGAAACATTCGTGCGAATCGAATCACCTCGCGGAGAGATCGGCGTTTATATTGCAAGCCAAGGAAAAGATAAGCCATGGCGCTTGAAGCTTCGCCGTCCATCTTTTAATAACCTGCAGATTCTGCCTAAGCTGTTAAAAGGTCAAAATATGGCAGACATGGTTGCGATTTTGGGTAGTATTGACATCGTTCTTGGGGAGGTTGACGCATAATGAGTGAACTTTTGCAAGAAACTCCCTCGGTATTAAATGTTGTACTGTTTCTATTAGCTGGCGTAGCGTTACTGGGTGTTGTACTCGGATTCGTAACCTATGCTATCTACTTTGAACGTAAAGTAATCGGCTGGATGCAGTTGCGTATCGGTCCGAACCGAGTGGGTCCGCTTGGATTGCTTCAAACCGTTGCTGACGTAGCGAAGCTGTTGTTAAAAGAAGATACTCGTCCAAAACATGCTGACAAAGTGTTGTTTGCCTTGGCACCAGTCCTTGCCTATGCTCCATCCTTTGCTGTTTTGGCTGTTATTCCTTTTACAGATACCCTTCACTTCGCTGATTTAGGTATCGGCGTTCTCTACTACATGGCTGTTTCTGGTATTACCGTTATTGGTGTTATTATGGGTGGTTGGGCTTCCAACAATAAATACTCATTAATTGGTGGTTTGCGTTCTGCTGCACAGATGATCAGCTATGAAGTGCCACTTGTTATGTCAGTAGTTGGTGTCATCTTAATGACAGGAAGCATGAACTTAATTGATATTGTTGAAGGTCAACGCGATGTATGGAATATCGTTCCTCAGTTTATTGCGTTCTTAGTATTCATCATTGCCGCTCAAGCCGAATTGAACCGTACTCCATTTGACTTGCCAGAGGCAGAGTCTGAGCTAGTTGCGGGTTATCACGTAGAATACTCAGGTTTCCGCTTTGCCATGTTTATGTTGGCTGAGTATGTGTACATGTTTGGTATGGGTTCACTGATCACGATTCTGTTCCTGGGCGGATGGCTTCCAATTCACCCTGCACTAGGATTTATTCCAGGAATCGTTTGGTTTATCCTGAAATTCTCTTTGTATGTATTTTTCCAATTCTGGCTTCGGGCTACGATGCCTCGCTTGCGTGTTGACCAACTGATGTCATTTGCATGGAAAGGCCTTCTGCCAGTTGCACTACTCAACATACTGCTAACAGCCGTCTTCATCTCCGTTCAGAACGGTACGTTGGGGCAGTAAGCCGCTAAAGCCATTCAAATCGTAAGGGGGGAAACACAATGCTAGGCTTTGCTAAAGGGCTGGGGTTCATTTTAAAGAAGCTCACCGAGAAAAAAGTAACGCACTTTTATCCGGATGTGCCGTATCCTATGCCACCACGTTTTCGTGGAATTCAGCACTTTTCACCTGAAAAATGCATTGTTTGCAACCAATGTGCGCGTATTTGCCCTACAGAGTGTATCCAATTAACGGGTAAAGCTCATCCAGATCCAGCAAAAAAGGGTAAAATTATTGACACATATGATATCAACTTTGAAATTTGCATTCTCTGTGACCTATGTACAGAGGTATGCCCAACGAATGCAATTGTAATGAGTAACAACTTCGAGTTAGCTGTTTATAGCCGAGATGAACTGTATAAGAACTTGAAGTGGTTAGATGATAACAATACAAACGTCAGGGAGGAAAACTAGAATGAGTGCTTCATTTGTAGCGTTCTTTATCCTGTCCCTGCTAACAATCGGCGGAGCTGTTTTTATGATTAGCTTTACCCGAGTTGTTCACATGGTGGTTGCCATCGGGGTGACGTTCATCAGCATTGCAGGACTATTTGTACTCTTGGATGCCGAGTTTGTGGCCGTTTCTCAAGTCTTGGTATACTCTGGTGCGATCTCCATACTGATGCTGTTTGGAATCATGCTGACCAAGCACGATGCACATGACAACGGAAGTAATCGTGCACAGAACAAGTTTCTCACCTTTGTTGGGGTAGCTGCTTTCTTTGTGATCGTGTTCTTGGGAATTCAAAAGACAGTTTGGCCTCCTATGGGACCTGTAACCCCTGCAGACCCAGCTATCAGCAATGTAAAACAAATTGGTATTGAAGTATTTACGAAATATGTAATTCCGTTTGAGCTTGTGTCTGTCTTGTTACTTGTAGCCTTAGTTGGTGCAATTATCATGGCGAAGAAGGAGGGGGACAAAGAATGAGTGTACCGTTATCCTCTTATTTATTGGTCGCCTTGATTCTGTTCAGTGTTGGCTTGTACGGCGCATTAACTAAAAGAAGTGCAATCATTGTCCTTCTATCAATCGAGTTAATGTTCAATGCGGTTAATATTAACCTCGTTGCATTTGCAAAATACGGTATGTTTGCTTCGATTACAGGTCAAATCTTCACGTTATTTACAATGACGATTGCTGCTGCGGAGGTAGCAGTGGGCATCGCAATCCTACTCGCTCTATACCGCAACCGTGATACTGTTGAAGTTGACGAGATGGACACGATGAAACGTTAGAAAAGGAAAAGGATAGGTGAACTTATGGATACGATAATGCAATACGCCTGGCTTATCCCTCTTTTTCCGCTCTTCGCTTTCATCTTGATCGTCTCATTTGGTCGACAGTTGAAAGAGGGATCGGTTTTTGTGGGAGTTCTGGCTATCGGAATTTCCTTTATCATGGCAGTAATGACCTTCTTGGAGCGCTTCAAAGAAGGTGCAGCAGATTATAAATTCGCTGTCGATTGGTTGCAAATTGGCGACACAATCGTACGGATGGGTTTCGAAGTAAATCAGCTTAATGCGTTAATGCTTGTTATTGTTACGTTTGTCAGCTTGCTTGTGCAAATCTACTCCAAAGGGTATATGCACGGGGATGATCGTTTTCCGGTATTTTATCAATACCTGTCACTCTTTACTTTCTCGATGCTTGGCCTTGTTATCTCTCCTAACTTGCTGCAAGTGTACATCTTCTGGGAGCTGGTAGGGGTATGTTCGTTCTTGCTCGTAGGTTTCTACTTCTTCAAGCAAGAAGCGAAAGCAGCAGCGAAAAAAGCGTTCATCGTTACTCGTATTGGTGACGTTGGTTTGTTTATCGGTATTGCTCTACTGTTCTGGTGGACAGGAAGCTTCGAATATAGCGAGATTTTCAGTGCAATTTCCGCAGGTCGTTTGGAACCGTGGATGATTACTCTCTGTGCTATTTTGATTTTCATCGGTGCGATGGGTAAATCAGGTCAGTTCCCATTGCATACATGGTTGCCAGATGCGATGGAAGGTCCTACACCAGTATCTGCATTAATCCACGCTGCAACGATGGTTGCTGCAGGGGTATACTTGGTAGCTGCGGCTTTCCCATTGTTCATTGCTTCTGAAACTGCATTGAATGTAGTTGCTTATGTCGGTGGAATTACAGCGATCTTTGCTGCTTCCATTGGTTTGACACAACGAGACATCAAACGTGTACTGGCATATTCCACAGTGAGTCAGCTTGGTTACATGATGTTGGCACTTGGTGCTGCAGGAGCTGCTGGATATGTTGCAGGTACGTTCCACTTGATGACACATGCTTTCTTCAAAGCCTTACTGTTCTTGGCAGCAGGTAGTGTAATCCATGCCGTGCATACACAAGACATTTTTGAAATGGGTGGCTTGTGGAAGAAAATGCCGATCACAGCCTGGACGTTCTTAATCGGATGTTTGGCAATTGCCGGTGTTCCTCCATTCGCAGGATTTTGGTCCAAAGAAGAAATTCTTGGTGCTGTGTATCTTGCTGATCGTATGGACTTGTTATGGATGGCAATTATTGCGGCGTTCTTCACAGCTTTCTACATGTTCCGTCTGTTCTTCCTTACCTTCGTTGGTAAACCAAGAGGACACGGTCATGACAAAGCACATGAATCTCCAGCAGTAATGACAATTCCTTTGATGTTGCTAGCTGTTTTAGCAGTTGTTGCCGGATTCTTTAACACGCCGTTCTCGCCAATCTTGCATCATTGGTTGGTAGAAGGATCAACAGGCGAAGCAATTGCAAGTGTGTTCGGACAAGAAGAAGGACACGCTGCAGCATGGGTACAAGTAATGGCAATTCTCGTTTCTGTACTCGGAATTCTCTTGGCTTATCTCATGTACGCAAAACAATCAATTTCTCGTGATATGATCGCTCGCCCAATGCCGTGGCTCTATCAGCTTTCATTCCGCAAATACTATGTAGATGAAATTTATCATGCCGTATTTGTTCAACCGCTTAAGTGGTTTGGATGGGTACTAGATCTGTTTGACCGATATGTTGTCGATGGTTTGGTACAATTGGTTGCTTTCATCGCTAATACGATCGGTGCTGTGAATGCCCGCATCCAGAATGGACAGATGCAAACTTACGGATTTGTGGTGTTGGCGGGTCTTGTTCTGTTAGTGATCGGACTTACAGCGTTTGGAGGTGTCCCAGGTGTTAAATAGCATGTTGCTCACGCTGATTACGCTCTCTCCACTGCTTGCTATTCTTGTAATAGCATTTATTCCAAAGCATCAAGGTAGCGTGATTAAGCAAGTCGGGATTCTAGGAACCCTCTTACCGCTTGTTCTGTCATTCATGCTTTTCTCAGGCTTTGACTATTCAAAAGCTACGATGCAGTTTGTTGAACAAACAAACTGGATTACCATCCCTGCGGCAATTGATAATGCAGGTCAACTGTTTAACCTGAATATCAAGTATGAAATGGGTGTTGACGGTGTATCCATGCCGCTGGTCGTACTGACTGCAATTATTGGTACACTGGCAGCGATTGCCTCCACTCATCTCAAAAAGCGCCTAAAAGAATACTTCATTCTGTTCAATATTCTTTTGATCGGGATGTTCGGTGTATTCACGACGCAAAACCTGTTCCTGTTCTTTATCTTCTTCGAATTAACACTGGTACCGATGTACTTCCTGATTGGTATCTGGGGTTACTCCGAACGTGAACGTGCAGCGAACAAGTTCCTTCTATATAATGGTGTAGGTTCAGCGATCATGTTGCTTGCGTTCATCACAATTTACATGAACGTTCCAAATGCAAATGGCGACCTTACCATGAACATGGCAGAGTTGACTGCTGCCTTGTCACAAACAACAAATCCAATGCTTGGACACATCAGTGAAACACTTCGTTTTGGTTTGTTCCTAGCCTTGTTTATCGCATTCGGTATCAAATTACCAATTTTCCCGTTCCACACATGGATGTTGAAGGTTCACGTGCAAGCGCCACCTTCTATCGTTATGATTCACTCCGGTATCCTGTTGAAGATGGGTGCTTACGGTTTGATTCGTATGGGAATTGGTTTCTTCCCAGAGCAAGCCTATAACTTTGCAACCTGGATGGCTGTACTTGGGGTTCTGAATATTATTTACGGAGCAATTTTGGCTTTCGTGCAAAAAGACCTGAAAATGGTCTTGGCTTACTCTAGTATCAGTCACATGGGTATCGTATTGCTTGGTCTTGCCGCGATGAACACGGTGGGCTTCCAAGGTGCGATCTTCCAAGTAGTTTCTCACGGTTTCATCTCAGCATTGATGTTCTTCCTGGTGGGAGTCATCTGGGAACGTGTTGGCACTTCCAATTTGAATGAACTTGGTGGTTTGGCGAAGTCCATGCCATTTGTAAGCGGTATTCTGCTTGCGGCAGCGATGGCCTCCCTCGGTCTGCCTGGTATGTCAGGGTTTATCAGTGAATTCCTTGCGTTCCTGGGTCTGTTCGGAGTAATGCCAATCATTGCTGCAGTCGGTTGCTTGGGTATTATCCTTACTGCTGTGTACTTACTCCGTGCGACTCTTCGTACGACGTTCGGACCAACTCGTGAAGAGCACCTTCACTTGGCAGATGCACAACCGGTTGAAGTAATTCCGATGATTGTTCTCTTAGGCTTTATCATTCTGATCGGTATCTATCCAGCGGTTCTCAGTGATCCGTTACAAGAAACATTAAAAACGATAGTACCAATCGTTCCAGGGATAGGGGGGTAAGCAACCATGACAACGAATATCTTGGCTCATTACAATTGGAGCTACCTTCTTCCCGAATTCATTATTCTTGGCTGCGCTACACTATTATCGTTGATTGATTTGTTTATGGGCAAACGTACGAGTCGTGCCGTCCTTGGCTGGCTGTCATTAGCAGGTGTACTGCTTGCTGGCTGGTTCGTACTTCGCAACATGGCCGCTCTTGATCAGCCATACTCATTTATGGCCGATATGATGCGTGTCGATGACTTCGGTAATGCATTCAAATTGTTATTCCTTGGTGGGGTTGCGTTCACCCTGATCCTTTCTCAATCGTACTTGCAAAAAGGTGAAATTACGCATCAAGGAGAGTACTACTATCTGCTCCTGGCTGGATTATTGGGAGCAATGGTAATGGCATCTTCTGCCGATTTGATTACGTTGTTCGTAGGTTTGGAGCTTTTGTCCATCGCTTCCTTTGTACTTGTAGGGTTGCGCAAACATAAGATTCAATCCAATGAAGCAGCATTCAAATATGTTGTTGCTGGCGGAATTGCAACAGCATTCACGTTGTTTGGTATGTCATACATCTACGGGATTACTGGAACAACGAACTTGTATGAGATCGCACAACGTCTTGGTGAAGCATATGCCAACGGATTCGAATTCCTTGTACTTCTGGCGTATGCATTGATGATTGCTGGTCTTGGCTTCAAGATCGCAATTGTGCCGAACCATATGTGGGCACCTGATGTATATCAGGGAGCACCGACACCTGTTACGGCATTCTTGGCTGTGGTTTCCAAAGCAGCAGGTTTTGCCATTGTTATCCGCATTCTGCTTCTATCTTTCTTCGGAATCTATGGAAGTTCGACTGATTTGAGCTTGTATCTGTCGATCATTGCAGGTTTGACAATGGTAATTGGTAATACAATGGCTGTTCGCCAAACAAATGTAAAACGAATGATGGCTTACTCGGGTATTGCGCAAGCGGGTTACTTACTGGTGCCATTTGTTACGATTACGAAGTTCTTCTTCTTTGAACAAGTGATATTCTATCTTTTCGCTTACTTGCTGATGAGCTTTGGTGCGTTTGCGATTATCATGGTAGTGACACGAGATCAGGGAACAGAAGAAATCAAGGCATTCGCTGGACTGTACCACCGTTCACCGCTTGCAGCCGTCGCAATGACCATTTTCTTGCTGTCACTTGCAGGTATCCCGGTGTCTGCTGGTTTCTTCGGTAAGTTCTATATCTTCATGAGTGCTTTATTGCTCAAGCATTTCTGGTTATCTGCGATCATGGTTGCAACGAGTGTAATTTCGTACTATTACTACTTCGGAATCATTCGTCAAATGTACATGCGTACAGGCGAAACAGAAGCACCACTCAAGCTTCCAGTGGGTGTAAGCTTTGTGGTTCTGGTAACCGTTCTAGCAACGCTTGCATTTGGTATCGTACCGGAAGTGGCAACGCAATACATTCATGCTAACTTCAATCCGAATTTCGATATTGGTAACCTGGTGGTCCCAAGTGAACCAGTAGTTCCAAGCGAATAAACTGTGTATAATCAAGAGGGGAATGGCAGTATGCCGCCCCTCTTTTTTCTTTGGCATTAAAAGATGAAACAGTTGGTTTAATGTTCACATCAGCCTTATCCTAGGTTGGGTGGGTAATGATAGTGAGGAGTGAATGGAATGGATTCATTCGGTGTTTCAGCGCTAGTGAGCATTGTCGTTTCAATTGTTTGTATTGGCTTGAGTTGGTGGGCCTTGCAAATTTTTCGATTTGATTTGTTTGTGAAGAAAGCAGATAGTGCGCAAACCAAACTGCTGCAAATCATGCTTTCAATCTTTATCGGACATGGGGTAGCTGATTTTTTCATGGAGTATTTGGGTTGGTCGCTCATGCTACAGAACTTTATCAAGTAAAAGAGTACGTTCGTCAGGTAGTTCGATTTAGGAAGTTTGGACTGGTATAAGCCACCATTTTTTCGTGCAAACTATTTTTACATAGATAGCAGCAAAATGGGGGAGTTATACATGGGATACTTAAAAGTAGCTTTGTTTGCACTACTAGCGTTTATCGTATGCATGCCAGTCTTGGCAAAAGAATCCACCATCTCGCAAATCATGCAGGCGATGGAGCAAACCGGAGTCGAGCCAACCGAAGTAGAAGTAAGAACATCCATTGACTTAGGAGTGGTCTCTGCAACGAAAGACCTAGAGGCTCTTACTAGGGAATGGCAGGATAAGTTAGCTGTACCATATAACGGAAAAACAGGTAATCAAAAAAATCAAATCATCTATGAATCTCATACAATAAAAGGTGGAGCCACGATAAAATTCCGTATGATTGGTGTACCACATAACAGCAAAATTCATGCATATCTTGTGCTGCTGATTACTGGAACAGGTAAAAATGCACAAGATGTTGAGAAAGCTCGCAAGGAAGTATCCCTACTATTAACAAAGGCTTCAAGGATTCCGCAATTTAGCACTTGTATTAGCGGAATATACAGTGATAAACTGAGTGTTGATCAGCAGGGGGACAAGGTGAAATCAGTACTTTCCTCACTGCAAGCTAAGGAAATTGAACGTCTTCAGGATGAGACGGTAACTAGTATCTCTGCATATACCGAGCGATGGGAATCTTTCATTAACTCGGGTCAAAACAAGATGAACGTTCAGGTGGCAACCCACCTTGATGCGCTTCACTCACAAACCAGAATTAAGGTAGGGACACCGATCATCACGGCGGAATACTAAGAGAGCACGCGGAGGGATATACATTGGAAAAAATCGTTGTCCGCGGTGGTAAGGCATTAGCGGGAAATGTAAAAGTTTCAGGCGCCAAAAACGCTGTACTTCCTATTATTGCAGCTTCGATACTCGCAGAAGATGGAATAAGTGTCATTCACGATGTACCAGCGCTTGATGATGTTTATACAATTTGCGAATTGCTCAGAACACTGCAGATTGAGGTTACATACGACGGCGAAGTTTTGCATATTGATGCAACGGCTTTGAGCGGAATTGAGGCATCCTATGAGTTAGTACGTAAGATGAGAGCCTCTTTCCTCGTAATGGGCCCTCTTCTTTCCCGGAAAGGTAAAGCTCGAATTGCGTTGCCTGGTGGCTGCGCAATTGGGACAAGACCCATTGATCAGCATCTCAAAGGTTTCGAGGCAATGGGAGCGAAAATCGAGATTGGACAAGGTTTCATAGAAGCAAACGTAGAAGGCCGATTAAAAGGTGCCAAAATCTATTTAGATATCGCCAGTGTAGGAGCTACAGAGAACATAATGATGGCTGCGGCTCTCGCTGAAGGGGTCACTGTAATTGAGAATGCTGCAGAAGAACCGGAGATTGTTGATCTGGCCAACTTCCTGAACAGCATGGGTGCAAGAATTCGTGGTGCAGGAACGGGCTCCATTCGGATTGAAGGGGTCGAGAAGCTGAAAGGTTGCACACATTACGTGATTCCTGACCGCATCGAAGCAGGAACATTTATGGTTGCTGCAGCGATAACGGGCGGAGATATTTTCGTTGAGGGTGCGATTTGCGACCACCTCAAACCAATCACAGCAAAGCTGCGTGAAATGGGCGTAGACGTGGATGAGCAAGAAAACGGGGTTCGTGTACGTCGCACAGGTCCGATAAAAGCAGTAGACGTAAAAACTTTACCTTACCCTGGATTCCCTACCGATATGCAATCGCAAATGATGGCGTTGTTACTTGCTTCTGAAGGTACCAGCATCGTAACAGAAACCGTATTTGAAAATCGATTCATGCACGTAGAAGAATTCCGCCGCATGAGCGCCAACATCAAAATTGAAGGACGCAGTGCGATTATCGAAGGTGGCGTAAAGCTTACCGGTGGAAAAGTCTGCGCAACTGATCTTCGGGCAGGTGCTGCGCTTATCCTCGCAGGACTGATTGCTGATGGAGAGACAGAAGTTGGCGGATTGCATCATATCGATCGCGGGTATGTTGACATTACTGGAAAGCTGCAAGCACTTGGTGCATACATTGAACGTGTAAAAGTGGTTGAGCAGCCTGCAGCAGAAGTGAGAGAGACGAAACCACAATCAGTGAAAGTAAATTTCTCTGCAAATTTTGCATAAAAGTTGCCATGGAAGAAGACCTCTAAAACAGAGGTCTTTTATTGTTGGCCAGTTTCTGATTCTTAGCCTCATTCATAAAGGGTTTTCTTATAAAATGATTTTTACCACTGCGTTTTGCTTGAGTAGACGCAAAGCTGTGCTATAGTTATGGTTAAAAATGCTTAAACAAGGATGGAGTGGAACAATGGAAAAGCAGAAGCAACGAGAGTTATTGCGTCTACTTGAAGAGAACAGCAAGCTCATGTCTGATCAGCTAAGCAAATTACTAGCTGTTTCACCAGAAGAAGTTGAGCGCACGATCAGACAACTGACAGATGAAAAGGTAATTGTGAAGTATCCTGCATTGATTAACTGGGAGAAGGTTGAAGATGACCCCTATGTAACAGCAATGATCGACGTAAAAGTTACTCCCAAACGAGAAGTAGGCTTTGATGAGGTAGCAGAACGCATCAGCCGATTCCCAGAGGTGAAAGCAGTTTACCTGATGTCGGGTGCAAGCTATGATCTCTCTGTCATTCTGGAGGGAAAAACCATGCGTGAAGTTGCGAATTTTGTCTCTCAGAAGCTGGCCACGCTTGATTCTGTGGTTTCAACAGCGACATCTTTTATCCTGAAACGATACAAACATGACGGTATTATCCTGGAAGAACGAGACGATGACCGTAGAATGGTGGTTACCCCATGAGTGAGCAATTACAAACCAAAACGAGACTATCCCAGACCGTTGCATCCCTCAAGCCGTCAGGAATCAGACGTTTTTTTGACCTGGCAGCATCCATGGAAGGCGTTATTTCCTTGGGGGTTGGCGAACCTGACTTTGTAACGCCGTGGAGGGCAAGAGAAGCTTGTATCTCATCCCTTGAGCGAGGATATACCGCCTATACATCCAATGCGGGAATGATTGAGCTGCGCCGAGAGATTTGCCGCTATTTGGAGAATCGTTTTTCTCTTTCATACCATCCGGAAACGGAAGTCTTGGTTACGGTTGGGGCCAGTGAAGCGATTGATATCGGGCTTCGAGCTGTGCTCGATCCTGGAGATGAAGTACTGATTGTAGAGCCTTGCTACGTTTCCTATGAGCCGATTGTTCGTCTGGCAGGAGGCGTCCCTGTTTTTATTCGGACTTCTGTTGAAAACAATTTCAAACTCACGGCAGAAGAACTGGAAGCGAATATTACAAGCAAAACCAAGGCGATTATTTTCTGTTATCCGAATAACCCGACCGGAAGTACGATGAATCACGATGAGTGGCAGCAATTGATTCCGATCATCAATAAATATGATCTGATGGTTCTCTCTGACGAAATTTATGCTGAATTGACCTATGGCAGCCTTCATCAAAGCATTGCATCGATTCCAGGTATGAAAGACAGAACTATTATGATCTCTGGATTTTCCAAAGCGTATGCAATGACTGGTTGGAGACTTGGTTATGTGTGTGCACCGCCTGATCTATTGAGTGGCATGCTCAAAATTCATCAGTACACGATGCTTTGCGCTCCGGTAATGGCCCAAATGGCGGCACTGGAGGCACTTCGTTTTGGTCAGGATGATGTAGACCGCATGGTAGAGAGCTACAAGCAACGCCGCAATTTTGTCGTTGATTCTTTCCGTCAAATCGGATTATCCTGCCACGAACCAGAGGGTGCTTTTTATGCGTTCCCTTCGATTCAATCAACGGGTCTGTTGTCCAATGAGTTTGCTGAGCGATTGCTACTGGAAGAAAAAGTGGCTGTTGTCCCTGGAGAAGTATTTGGTGAGAGTGGGCATGGACATATTCGTTGCTCGTATGCAACTTCACTAGAACAACTAGATAAAGCAATGGAAAGAATTGACCGTATGGTATCGAAACTCAAGGTACTCTCGTAATCTCTTGTCACGTTCTATCCTCCTAAACCTCGACATAGACTGTAATGGTCAGTTTGTCCAGTACGTTTAGGAGGATGATTTTTTATGAAGCGCCACATCGTTTTTCTACTGGTCGTACTTCCCCTTCTTCTTGTGATTGTCCCAGCCTCCCTCGTGTATTACTATTCTCCTGTTGCCACACCACCTGTCACTCGTCTTCCCGATTCTACGGTTACGCCTGCCTCACAGCAAGTGATGGTAAAGGTGTACCGGACAGCTACCAAAAAAATCGAGTCCATACCATTAGAAACATATATCGAAGGCGTAGTATCAGCGGAGATGCCAGCAGAGTTTGAGATGGAGGCGTTAAAGGCACAAGCGTTGGCTGCTCGAACGTACATTGTGCGGAGATTGAGAGAAGGTTCGTTTGGAGATGCACCCAAAGGAGCACAAGTAGAGGATACAGTGAAGCATCAGGCGTATCTCGATGATGCAGAACGGAAAAAGCGGTGGGGTACTTTGTATGAATGGAAGAAACAGCGAATTGTTCAAGCAGTAAAAGAAACCTCTGGCATGGTATTAACCTACAATGGAGAACCCATTGATGCCACTTTTTTTTCCACAAGCAACGGCTTTACTGAGAATGCGGAAGAATACTGGGAAAAGTCCATTCCCTACCTGAAAAGTGTAGCAAGCCCTTGGGATAGAGAATCACCCCGTTTCGAGGAACAGAAGTCGATTCAGCTAGATGAATTTGAACAAAAACTAGGGATTCAACTGGATCAGACCGTTAGTTCAAATGGTCGTTGGTTCACTATTGTGGAGCGAACAACAGGAAATCGGATTGGCAAAATTCGCATTGGTGCGAAAGAATTCTCGGGGCGTGAAATAAGGGAGCGATTGGGTCTTAACTCTACTTCCTTCACAATGCAGCGTCAGGGAAATACGATATGGATCACGATGAGAGGCTACGGTCACGGAGTAGGAATGAGCCAATGGGGAGCCAATGGAATGGCGAAAAGCGGAAAGAATGCAGAACAGATCGTAAAGTATTTCTATCAAGGGGTAACTCTGCAAAACTATCAAAAAATGCTCAGAGGATAAGAAAACTGCAATTTTTTTAATTTTCCCTAGTTTCTCAGGTTTATACGTCACAATTCTGGCGATACTGAGGGATGAGGTGATAATTAAATGGAAGATCAAAAAAATCCAAATCAACCAATTCCTTTCAAGAAACAATCTGCATGGAAAACCTTCGTAAGCAAGAAGTGGGCTTTTCCCGCAATCTACATCGGCTCGGCAGCAATCATTCTAGCTATTGTGATGTGGTACCAAGGAAATGCTACGAACCAAATGATTGACAAGGCTCAGCTTCTCAACGGAATCTCCCAAACCGACAAAACGGCAACTGAGCAACCAGCGGTAACGGAGACGAACGAAGAGGCAGTTCCAGTGAGTAATACAGCGGAACCGCTCAACTGGCCAATTGCTCAAGGTGTAAAGTATGAATTGGGAATGAGCTTCTTTGACGATCAGGAAAGCAAGGAAAATCAGGCTGCTGCCCTCGTCAAATACGATGAGTCTTTCATTCCGCATACCGGTATCGACATCAAATCGACAGATGGCAAAGTTTTCGATGTAACTGCTGCATTGCCTGGTAAAGTCGTGAAAGTGGAGAATGATCCGCTTGTTGGTAACCTTGTTGAGATTGAACATGCAGACAAAATGGTCACGGTATATCAAAGCCTGGAAAAAGTTGCAGTGAAAGTTGGCGACGAGGTCACCAAAGACCAAAAAATCGGAACAGCCGGACGCAACGTATTTGAGAAGGATGCAGGAGCACACTTGCACTTCGAGGTACGTGTAGACAATGAACCGGTTAATCCAATGCAATATCTCAATACAGAAGAGACGCAAACTCGATAAAGTTCGAAAAGCACCTGTCACTCTTGGCAGGTGCTTTTATTTATTTTTTAAGGAATATTTCAGGTTTTTCTCGAGGCAATTCCTGATTCTAAAGCTAGTTGTACACGCCTTCCAAAAAAAGTTGTGAAGTTCACTGCTTGTCAGGCTTGGAAACGTAGAATATGTGTCCTTCCCTACCCATATATTGTAACAGACAATTCCGATAAGGGAGGCGAGGGGTGTGCACGATTACATCAAAGAGCGAACCATAAAGATAGGTAGATACATTGTTGAAACCAGAAATACGGTTCGCATGATCGCCAAAGAGTTCGGTGTTTCCAAAAGTACGGTGCACAAGGATCTAACCGAGCGATTGCCCGAGATTAATCCGGAGCTGGCAAACCAGGTAAAGGAGATTCTCGAATATCACAAAGCCATTCGACATTTACGGGGAGGAGAAGCGACGAAAATCAAATACAAACGCAAGAACAAAAAAGTCAGAATTGAACAGGAAGAAAGTGTATAGGACTGTCATGACCGATTTATGCATAAGAACGGCCTCATCCAGTTTTTATGAAAAACGTTGAGACGTTTTCCACGAAAATCCTGTCGATTCATGAAGGAATTCCTTGTCCTCGCTCGAATAAAAACCTATTATTAGATGTAGCAATGTTAATGGTACAGGGAGGCCCTTATGTTTAGTAAAGATATCGGTATCGACTTGGGTACGGCCAATGTGTTGATTTATGTGAAAGGGAAAGGTATTGTTCTCGACGAACCGTCGGTAGTAGCAATAGATAATCACAGCAAAAAGGTGTTGGCAGTTGGACATGAGGCCCATCGCATGGTTGGGCGGACACCAGGGAATATTGTGGCCATTCGTCCCCTGCGTGATGGGGTTATCGCAGATTTCGAAATTACAGAAGCAATGTTAAAACACTTCCTGATCAAAATTGGCGGAAAAAGCTTGTTTGCCCGTCCGCGCATCTTGATTTGCTGCCCTACGAATATTACATCTGTTGAGCAAAAAGCGATCCGTGAAGCGGCTGAGCGCAGCGGCGGAGCTCGTGAAGTATACATTGAAGAAGAACCGAAAGTTGCTGCTGTTGGTGCGGGACTTGATATATTCCAACCATCAGGCAATATGGTAGTGGATATTGGCGGTGGGACAACTGACGTAGCTGTTCTCTCCATGGGGGATATCGTTACGTCTTCTTCCATTAAAATTGCAGGCGATAAATTTGATCTTGCCATTATGCGTTACATAAAAAACAAATACAAATTGTTAATTGGAGAGCGCACCGCTGAGGATATTAAAGTGAATATCGGTACTGTTTTCGGCCAACGCCAGGATGAGATGGATATTCGCGGGCGTGATATGGTAACGGGGTTGCCACAAACCATTACCATCCGTTCCGCAGAAGTCCAGGAAGCCCTGGCTGAGTCTGCGAGTGCAATTGTACAAGCCTCCAAAAATGTATTGGAACGCACACCGCCAGAACTTTCTGCCGATATTATTGATAAAGGGGTCTTCATTACAGGTGGGGGAGCACTCTTGCACGGCTTCGATCATTTGCTGGCAGAAGAGTTGAAAGTTCCTGTGCTCGTAGCGGAAGATCCGATGATGTGTGTTGCAAAAGGTACCGGAATGATGCTGGAATATCTTGATAAAGTACCTAGCTATAAAAAAAATAGGTTCTTTGCCCGATAATATAGTATAGGTTTGTCAGAAGACACGACCCGATTGAAAGAAAAAGTTGAGCAAGGGGGACGAATTAAATGATTAGAGGCTTGTATACTGCGGCTTCAGGCATGCTTGCCATGCAGCGCCGTCAGGAAACATTAGCTAACAATCTAGCCAATGTGAATACTCCAGGTTATAAAGAGGACGAGGGAGTTATTCGTTCGTTTCCTGAGCAGCTTCTTTCACGAATTCGTGATAAGGAAGGCCCGGATATACAGGGATGGCCTTCCATGCCGGGACAACCTGTGCCAATCGGTCGTTTACATACAGGGGCGTACATGCCGGAAGCGCTAGCTATTTTTTCACAGGGTGATATTGAAGAGACAAAACAGCCATATGACTTGGCGTTAACAGATAATTTACCGGTTGATCCGAATAATCCGCTCATTGTAAATGGTAAAGAAGTAAAGCCACGCCTCTTTTTTGCTGTTGCCAAAGCGGAGGACACAGTGAATCCAGTCGACCAAGCGGATATACGATATACACGCAACGGTAGCTTTATGGTGAATCCAGAAGGGTTTCTGGTTACCTCAGACGGTTATAACGTGCTGGATGACAGAGGAATTGCAATTTCAGTAAATAATGTAGACTTTCGTGGTGACGGATCAACTGTTAACTTTGGCAACAAGGTGAAGATAACAGAGACCGGTGCCATCTTCGTTCCAGACCCGGATACAGAGGGTGAACCACTTATTCAATTGGCATATTTGAATGGCGAGCCTGCTCGAGTAGGACTCAAAGTAATTGCTAATCCGTACGAGCTCGTCCGGGAAGGGAACAACCTGTATCGTTATGGCGGACAAGACGTACCGCCGAATGTGGATGACAACCCAGAGTACAATGGATTCTTTGCCGTTCGTCAGGGCTGGGTAGAGAGAGCCAATATTGATCCATCCAAAACCATGACAGACATGATGAGCGTAGTTCGTGCCTATGAAGCAAACCAGCGTGTCATCTCAACGATTGACCAAACTCTTGGTAAAGCTGTAAATGAAATTGGCCGTGTCGGTGGCTAGAAGGAGAGGGACTAATTGATACAATCACTGAATATTTCCAGGTCAGCACTACGAACCATGCAGCAAGCGATTGACAATACCTCCAACAACATGGCTAACATCGATACGTATGGGTACAAGCGCAAAAGTGTTACGTTTTCTGAGTTGTTGTCTGATCGAATGAAAGAACAACCATATACGGATGCACAGCGCCGTACAACTGCCGAAGGGTTGCGGATCGGTAGTGGTGTAAAGCTTGGCCACACAAAACTTGATATGGCTCAAGGGTCAGCTAAAATTACTGAAATCCCTTCTGATCTGATGATCGAAGGAGATGGCTTTTTTATGGTGAGTCATCGTATTCTGGATAACAATGGAATTCTCCAGAAAGAAGAGTACCGATTGACAAGAGATGGTGCTTTCCGTCTAACGAATTCGGAAGCGGACCCAGAGGCTTTTTATAATTTAGTCACTGCTTCAGGAGATGTACTGGTAGATGACCGTGGGATTGCGATCGAGATTCCAAAAGACCAGAAGTTCAAGATCGAGCCGGATGGAAGTATTTCACTTGATGGAGATCGTGACAGCGGGTTGCGCATTCCACTATGGGAAGTGCCAAACGCTGACAAGTTTGTTCAAGCAGGGAATAATGAATTTCTCTTAGAGCTTCCAGAAGGAGAAACCAACCCAGGGAATGTGTTCAGCGTATTAAATGACCCGAATCGTCCTGAATACAACTTTAACAAGACTCCCCCTACGATTCGCCAGGGAGCCTTGGAAATGTCCAACGTGAGTTTGCAGGATGAAATGTCCCAGTTGGTTGTGATTCAACGGGCATTCCAGCTTAACTCACGGGCTGTTGGGATTGCTGATCAGATGATGGGAATTGCCAATTCCATTCGCAGTAGTTAATTACGGATAGACGGAGGAGACTCTCATGGACCAGGTAGAAGGGCGTAGTTTCTCTTCTCAGGAGGAAGAAGAACAGCATTCTTTTAAGGGCGGCGGCAAGCCTTGGATGATCACGGTAGCCAAGCTATTGTTGATTCCTTTTCTTCTGTTCGCATCACTTACTGTAGGGTTGGCGATTGGATACAGTGTGCTAGGGAAGCAGCCTGTTTCTGAGATTTTTAGCGTCCAAACCTACAAGCACATGTATGATCTGATATTCACCGGCAAATAATGAAATGAACATTCCTGAGCTCTTTTGGTTCCAAAGGGGCTCTTTTCTTTTTCCAACTTTAGTTAAATCTTGTTGATGCTTTTGGAAACTAGAGAGTATAATACAAAAAGCAGTCTTTTTCGGCAGAATTAGATGGAGGGATAAATGGTGAATATACCGAATTCGCTAACTGTCTTTCGCATCATGTTAATCCCGATCTACCTGTATATATTCTTTTCACCATTCCCTTATCATGTAGAGATTTCTTTCTTCATTTTGATACTCGCTGGAATCACTGACATCGTCGATGGATATATCGCACGAAAATACAAGTTGGTAACAGAATTCGGAAAAATGATGGATCCCTTGGCAGACAAATTAATGATGCTCACCGTGATCACTTCATTTTTTATCACTGAACGCATCAGTTTATGGGCGCTCTTATTCTTTTTTGTTCGTGATGTGGGTATGATTGTAACATCTGCATTTTTTCACTTTCGTGGCAAGAAAACGGTTCCAGCAAATGCATTCGGCAAATTGACGACAGTCTTGTTTTACATCGTCTTCACGCTGATCATGTTCCAGTATCCAAATGGAGAAACAGCACTTTGGGTGGTAATCGCCTTTTCGTTCGTGACGAGTGCCATTTATCTGGTCAAAGTTCGCCTGCTAAACAGGGTTCTCGATCAAAAAGAAGTGTAAAAGTCCAGATAATGAATAGGGAAGAGCACTTCTCAAACAGAAGTGCTCCTATATCTTAATCCCGTTCCCGCTCTTTTGTGAGTGATAGGAATAGGAATTATCTATAGGGTAAGTTGAAGTTGACTTGTTCATGCACGCCATATTAAGGATAAGACAATTGAAAGGGAGTTAGTCAAATGGACGCAACCACTACTACGCTGGATATTAATCAAATCATGGAAATTCTTCCACATCGCTATCCGTTTTTGCTAGTTGACCGTATCACTGACTTGCAGGTTGGAAAACGTGCAGTAGGGATTAAAAATGTTACCATGAACGAACCGTTTTTTCAGGGTCATTTTCCACAGTATCCGGTAATGCCTGGCGTACTCATTGTAGAAGCACTTGCACAAGTAGGTGGAGTAGCTGTTCTCAGTGTGGAAGAGAACAAAGGAAAGCTCGCTTTGTTCGCTGGGATCGACGATTTCCGTTTCAAGGAACAGGTGAAACCAGGCGATCAACTGGAGCTGGAGGTAGAACTGACAAGACTTCGTGGTTCTATTGGCAAAGGACATGCTGTAGCTCGTGTGGCAGGCAAGGTTGTTGCTGAAGGAGATATGCTTTTCGCTATTCAATAAGTGCGAATAAACACATTCTGATTTCTTCCAAATGTTAGGGATTTGCCAGAACAAGAGGAATTTGTCTTGAATGTGTTTTTCTTTTGGAGTAGAATTGCTTACGGTGAAACAATTTTGTACTTTTTCACGTCTGAGACGGTAACGAGGGTGGAGGCATACGAAAACGATGAATGTCGTACGAATTCTCGGTGTTCCGTTTACTACAAACGGCTTTACTGAGACGGTAACAGACTTGGCAACCAGAATACAGGATGGAGAGCGCACCCATGTAGTGACAGCTAATCCCGAAATTGTCATGGTTGCTAACGAGGATCAACGATTTCGAGCCATAGTGGAACAAGCCTATATCGTCCCGGATGGTATTGGAATCGTATACGCCGCTAAAATTTTAAATTACCCGATTACGGAACGTGTCACTGGAATTGAATTATTGGAAGCGCTGATGGAAAAAGCAAACACACGGAAGTGGAAGGTTTTTCTACTAGGTGCAGCACCTGAAGTGAACCAACGTGCAGCCAAAGAGTTAGCCGCAAGATACCCTGAAGCACAGATCGTGGGTGCAATTGACGGGTATTTCCGTGCAGAAGAAGAGATAGAGATTTTTGACCAAATAGCTGCAAGCAAGGCAGATATCCTGTTCGTGGCAATGGGAGCGCCGAAGTCGGATTTCCTGATCTCGAATTATTGGGATCGCCTCGGTGTGAAGCTTGCCATGGGTGTAGGTGGAAGTTTTGATGTCCTGGCTGGGACAGTGAAGCGGGCGCCTGAAATCTGGCAACGCCTGCATCTAGAGTGGTTGTATCGCTTGCTAAAGCAACCATCTCGATGGAAAAGACAGTTAGCTATACCTCGGTTTATTCTTGCAGTCTTTAGACAAAAACGTTTGTAGGGTCACTGCCTGCCAGCGAAAGCTCGGGAGGGAATAGAGAGAGGGGAACCGGAATGGTGGTTAAATTTATCCTTGGACTCTTAACTGCGATGGTCATCGCGTTCATAGCAACACCGTTTGTGAAGCGATTGGCCGAAAAAATAGGCGCAGTAGATTCCCCGGATCATCGTAAGGTACATACGAGAATCATGCCACGCATGGGTGGATTGGCCATTTATATCGGCTATGTGGTGTCGTTTTTCTTGTTTGTTCCATATCTCAATAAAACAGAAATGCTTGGTATTTTCTTTGGTGGAACCATTGTATTAATTGTCGGGATGTTAGACGATAAACTACAACTTTCGCCAAAGTGGAAATTGATTGGTCAATTGATCGGGACAGCACTTGTAGCAATCCCGTTTGGCTTAAAAATTGGAGTTGTTAATCTGCCGTTTGGTGGAAGTCTTGACTTTTCACATGGATGGCTTGCCTTACTGGCGATTCCGATCACCATGTTCTGGATCGTCGGGGTGACCAATGCTGTCAACCTGATTGATGGGCTGGATGGCTTGTCTGCTGGTGTATCTGCTATTGCAACAGCTACGATGGCGGTTATGGCATTGATTAAGCAAGATTACACGGTAGCCATGTACTGCTTTGTACTATTGGGTGCAACGCTTGGATTCTTATATTTCAACTTTCACCCTGCACGCATTTTCATGGGCGACACAGGTGCGTTATTCCTCGGGTTCAATTTGGCAGCATTATCTGTCATGGGCTTTAAAGAAGCACTGTTCGTTTCGTTTATTATTCCAATTGTCGTTCTTGGTGTGCCGCTGTGGGATACATTTTTTGCGATTATTCGCCGTATTATCAACAAAACGCCAATTTCTGCACCAGATAAGGGGCATCTTCACCACTGCTTGTTGAAAATTGGTTTGTCTCACCGCACAGCAGTCCTGGTAATCTACAGCATTAGCATTTTCTTTGGGCTGACTGCTATTCTCCTGACGAAGGCGAATGAAACTGTAATCCTGTCCATCGTTATTCTAAGTGTTCTACTCTTCGTCATTCATATGGTTAGTGAGGTCATTGGTTTAATCGGGAGAAAGCATCGTCCCGTCATTAATACCTACCGCCGCATCAAGGTGAAGTACAACACAGCACGTAGAAGCAACTAGGAGACTGTTGAAGCGCCCAACCAACCAGACGTAAGAAAGCCACTTCGAATCTGAAAGTGGCTTTTTTTGTTGGGAAATGCTGTGTTTTCCCCGAAAAAATTGTCAGTTCAAGTCGAGCTTGTACTAACACCGATGCAATGTTTTGCCGATAACAGAAAAAGAGAACGTGTAATTTGTCAAATTGACACAGAAAATATTTTAGGAGGGGAAACATGGTTAGAAAAGCGTTAATGGTGATGCTAGCCTTCGTAATGGTGGTTGGCACTCTCGTCACTTCGTTTCCTATGGGGATAGCGTACGCCGAGAACTATATTGATTTCGACAACCAACAATTGAACAACTCAACACTAACCAATCCTTATGAGCATAACAGCTCCAAGGTTGATATGGATGCAACGCTCAACAATGTTGACGGTGCTAGTATCAACTATACAGTTGAGCAAATTGTTGACGCGAATGTAAATCCGCCACGTGTCGATCAGTCGACTTCTAGTACAAGAGCTGGTATTTTGGTCAATGGTTCCAAGATGACGATTGTGGGTTTAAGACTGTTTGCCGGTTTAAACCGTATCACATTCACTGGTAACAGTGGTGGAGCAACAATAACCCAAACAATCTATGTAAGTTATATAGATGCTCCTACATTGAGTAATTTAACGATTTTTGGTGGAACAAGTGGCAAAGAGCTTAGAATCAGGGACAAGTCGGATACGATTGTAACACCTGACTATGTTAGCCATATTGCTAGAGGAACAATCTTTATCAAAGGTACAGCGCCAAACGTTAATCAAGTAACAGTTAACGTTATTGATGTTACTACTGGAAACAGATCAGGGATTACAGTTTCTGTTTCTTCGACGGATTCCAGTTTTATCACTTCTGGATTGAACTTGGTTCAAGGGAAAAATCGTTTGCAATTTATCTTGCAAAATGATGACCAATATTCAGAAACCTATCGTGATTTGGTTTATTACAACGGAGATATTACCTTCTACAATGAAGAATTGACATTGATGTATGATAACAACGGTGACGGTGTGATTGATAATAATACGGTTGATCCCGGTGAGACAAAATCACAGTCAATGCGTAATTATTCTCCATTTAATGTTTTCAAGGGCCCTATTGGAATGGCTACAGTTGACAACCGTGACAAAGTAAAACTACAAGGTCGCGTAATCGTGCCAAACAATTACAGTGCAGACCAGGTTCCCCTTCGTGTGAACGCCATTTATATGAAGGCGAAGGATTTCGTTGCATCTGGAACAATCACAAATGATGTAGATGAAAAAGAGCAAATTGTAATTGAGTTCAATAAAGCTGTTGATAACAATGGTAGTAATTATACTGCTGAAGATATCAACAAGATGATGCGTTTCTATTATGTAAAAAATGAAAACCCTGGCTCAGTGACTGGTAAAGTGATAGAGATTCCTGCATTGGATACAAAGGATCCTTCGAACAGTAACCAGTCCTATGGTGAATGGGATGCGACAAGTAAAGTATTTACAATTACCCTTGGCTCTGCCGATGTTCAAAAATTCCGTAGTGCTTGGTCAAACACATCATTAACACCAAGCAGCACAACAGTAAACAAACCGTTTGTGTTGTTCAAACAGAATCTTGCAGCTCAAGATGGATCACCAGGTATTGGTGCTGCTTTGACTCTTGATGAAAATCCTACAGGTTACGATGAACTGGTAATTCGCAGTGATGAATCACCATTAGCCAGAGGTGATGTTCTATTAGTTGGTTCTGGTATTGATGCGAGTAGTTTTGATGCAGTTACGAATGCAAATTCCAATAAACGATGGGCATTATATGGAGAAGCAACCATACTAAACCCATCAATGAAACGTGAACAAATTCATGTTGTGGGTATGCCTGATACTACAGTTGCAGAGAATGCCCGTATCGTAGATGCAAAATTATGGGCAAACGAAACAGCAACTGGTGTATTAGATGCTGCGGGTGTTCCAACAAGTCAAGTTGAGATCTCCGTTGCTCCAACGTCAATAAATGCAGATAACTCTTATACAGTTGTCATGCGACGCCAAGATGGTACGCCAATCGCGTCAACACTTGGTCTGGCTGCAGGTGATCTCGTAAAATTCGGTTCTACCTATGCGATTATTGCTCAGACTCCTTCACCTACAGGAAGTTCATTGAAGGTGTATGCTCCATTGGGTACAACCTTTACTTTAGGAGATGATTTATTTAAGATTTCCTACACTCCTAAAGCTGGTGCAGAATCGTTAGGCGATGATACGGGACGCACAATTGGCGTTCAGAAAATTAATTCCACTTTCAACGGTACGGTTACACAAGCGAATGCTAGACTTTCCCTAAACGTTGGAAGTGAAGGTAATGTTGTGCGTTTTAATGCAGATACCATCTCTTCTGGTCATTTGCTGGAAATTGGTGGTGAGTATGTTATTTCTGGATTACCATATGCCTCCGCTGATGGAGTAACGAATAGCCAATTGGGTGATTCGACAACGAATACATCAGTGTCGATGCTTCCGGTGATCGGCCTTTCTGGAAAAGTACTTTCCAATGATACAGTGGTTAAAAAGCTGGCTATAGCCGCACCTGATCATTTTATCTACACTCCTGCAGCTGTACCGGTTGTTGTTGATACTGATCAACGCGTCGGAATGGATGGGAAAATCAGATTAAAAATTGAATCAGCAAATTTCACCTCAACAAATAAAGTAAAACGAAATGAACTGATTCAGATATCGGATGGTGCAAGCACCTTTTATGCAATTGCAACAGAAGAGGTAACTACTACAACATCGATGGTAAATTTAATTGCACCACCGAATGCATTAATTAAAGATGGTATGACTGTGAGAAAGCTTCTTGCAGCCTCTACCTTCTCCCCAATCGTAAATAGCGGAGGAAAACCTGTAACTGTCAAAGGGCAACTCGGTCTAGGCGCACCAGGCAGCCTTAGCACACCAACAGGAAATGTGAGCTTTATGCCAGGCAATCTGGGCTACTTCGTTGCTGGTTCATTTGACAGTACACAGCCATCTATTATCAAGTCTACGATTGTAGCCAACAGTCTTGGCACTTATAAAGTAGATGAAGAGGAAACAGTTGAGGTTTACTTCCAAGATCCAAAAGGCGATTTAAGAAGATCTCCAAGCAGTGTAACTAGTAACATCGTTGTAGAGGGTAAATATGGTTCAACCAGTGCAAATGGTTATCGAGCGACTCTCTCTCAACTTGGATTACAAACCAGTTTGAGCTGGCCTGGCAACCCAGGGAATAATCCAATGATGAAGGTAAGAATTGAAACCAAGGGTGATCCATTCTTTGAAGACTATGGCTATATTTCATTGAACGGTTTATACCCAATGACAACCAGTGGCGCAACGATGCCAGTAAATAACTTGCCGGTTACTGGAGCATTGGGGGGCACAGATACCCGATATGCGATGGTACTGGTAGGGAATACTTTCGACGGGGACTCTCGTTCTCCAAAACCAGACGTTAATAACCTTATTGGTTCAGTGTTAGACGCAAATTTTGAGGCTATTGATGATAATGGTGTTGTACCTAATTACGAAGCAAAGCTTCTTTTCCGAGATGCAACTACACGTAATGTCCTTGTCACATTGGATCATGTCAAATTGAGAGTGATCAAAGGCGAGAGCTATAAAGAATCAGAACCATATTATGTATTCCAGTTTGAATCTTATAACCCTGATACGGTTACACCAGGTGGTTTCCTTCCATCCATTGCAAGAGACTTTAACACCAAGTATCTTGTTGAAGTAAGTGCAATTAATACCACCCTGTCACCAGCGGATTATCAAGGGACGCAAGAAGGAGAGCTGAGCTATAGCTTGGAGTTGCCGAACAGACCATCATTGTTCGATATTAACTTCCTGGCTAAGCCCCAGGTAGGAAGTACGATTACACAAGCTGATCTGCTAAATATGGGAGCATCTTCTTCTTCATCTAAGTTTTCAAAGCTAACTGATAATACAACCATTTACAACACACCTTTTGCGATTGAATATCAGGTAATTGATCCATCAAAAGATGACCTTAATTCTGGTCAAGGAGATCTGTATACAGATGTTTCCAAAAACCAGGGGGCAACTCCTACACCTTTGGCTACTGATCCACCAAACAACTTTGATATTCAAATTACATCAACCAGCCCAAGTGGTGAAACTGTTGATTTAACGAGTTATAACTCTAGTTCACCTAGCTCTTCCAATGTTATTAAGTATCTGCAATCTTATGCGACCGGTTCGGCTCATGGTGATGCAAAAGCAGCATATGATGTTTACAATTCATCAAAAGACGTTACAGGTGACAACCGTAAAGACGATGTCAAACGAATTGTGCTCATGCTCAAGGAGCTTCCATTTAGCGGTACACAGACCTTGAAATTCACGTTTACCTATAAAAATGGAAGCACGACGGGATCCTACACAATTGAACGTACCATCAATTATGTATCTGGTGCGTATGTAAACTTTGACACGATGTACGATGGACAAGTGATCAATCGTGATACTACGGAAGCTAAGACTGTTTTAATTAACGACATTGTTGTGAGGGCATTGGGTAAATTACGAGGGGATCTTCGCAACGTTGATTTGAAAGATCCTGCTGTATTTACCATGGGTGACGTGAATCAAAAACTGTATCTGTATGTGAATAACTTTGAAGTTGCCCTGCAACAAGAAAGTGTAACCAAACCAAATCGTTTTATTGTAGATGAATCCAAAACATCCTTTGAAACCATTTATGATCAACTGAAAGCAGGGGAGAATAAAATCGTTTTCCTCTACAAATCAAATGGTCCAAACTCTCAGGATAAAGATATCTACAAAAAAGAACTGGTGATCCGAATCAGTTCCACCAACATTCCTGAGCTGCCGGCTAAGGACAAGGATATCTATCCATATCCAGTCGAGTTTAATCTCCCTAAAAAGGATGCCAAACGCTTCCCGGGAGCTGACGGAATTTACTCAACAGAAGAGAAAAAGTTGAATGTTTATGGTTCTTTCGACTTCCTGGACTTAGGAACGAATCGTTCCGTCATTGAAAGCAAGTTATCTACTCTGCTTTCTGGTACTACACCGTTAGCATCGAATTATATTTTAGAAATTAAACGAAACGACGGTTTAGTCTGGACATGGGACTTAACCAAACGATTTGCCGATGACGCAGGTAACACGTATAACAGCGGCTCAAATATTACACCATCTGGACTAGCTGTGAAGTATGTAAGAAGTACACAGAATTTCGAATTTGTAATTTCGAATCAGGAAATGCCGAAAGATGGCACAGAGCTTGTATATTCCATTCGAGTTTACAACGCAGGTTTCTCTGGTCCGTATGCAGCGAAAAACCTTGAGATTTCTTCCAAAGTCATGCCTTACACGATCCTTCGTCCAACGAAGCAAGAACTAGCTGGATCAATCAATCGTAACTACCTAGAAGTAGTAATCGAAGCCAAGGGCGCTGATTCTGTATTAGTTGATAAAGTGCAGGCAAAGCAAATTGACTTTGACGAAGATAATGATGGTGACAAAGAGTATAAAGACGTATTCAAAGCCGTTATTATGAATCTCAAGCCAAACAAAAAGAACACGATCAAATTCACAATTACTAAAGGCACAGAGAAAACTACTGGTCAGTTTGACATCATGTATGCGCAAGACAATATTCCGGGAGCTCAATGGATGGAGCCAATGAAAGCTTCACACTCCGTATTCAGCGGGGCAGTTCAGGTGACCTTCCCGAAAGATACGTATTTGCGCCGCATGGATCCGAAGAGTCCAAATAAATATAAGACTCAGGTATACGCAGACCATTCTCTGTTATTTGGTATAGCAAACCCAGATGATGGGGTAGTCGACCGTTATGATTATCAGAAAGTGCCTTCCAGCTTCCGAACAGACGTAAGCTTAGGCAAGCAATTGCTACAGGCATCCTTTGACCGTCAGCACTTTATTTTAATCAGTCCGATGTACTGGGTTGACGGTGGACTGGCTGATGATGACGATACGGAAAACTACGATGACGTGAAAGAAGGCTTTTTACCTCATCAACTACCATCTTCTGACTTGCCAAACTTCAACAAACGCCAAGATGATTTGATGGTTGTACCAACTCAACGTGGAAAAATAAAATTGAACTACGATAAGAGCGTCGTAGCAGATGCTTCAATGTGGATTACAGTATTCCGTTTTGATCCGGATGAGAAGACTTGGACCAATGTCGGGGGAGTTGTAGATCCGCAAAAGAGACAAGTAACTGCTAACTTTGATCGATTTGGTTACTATATGGTAGCCAAGATGTCTAACTCGTTTAACGATATTTCTCAGCATTCATATGCACGAAACCATACAGAAGCCATTTATGTAAAAGGAATCTTGAAACCGAAAAGGGATAATGAGTTCGGTGTAGATTCAAACATTACTCGTGGTGAGTTTGCAGCAATGATTGTTCGAGCACTTCAAGTACCGTTAAACTTTGATCCAGATCATTTAAACTTTGACGACGTACCACTGGCGTATACAGCAGATAGCTTATACGACTACCGCTACATCGAAACAGCAGCCAACATGGGTATTCTCCGTGGAACAACACCTCGAGTGTTCGAGCCGGATAAGCCAATCACCCGTGAAGATGCATCCGTCATTCTTTCTCGTGCTCTCCAGTTCAAGCAAGATACGGACCCTGCGAAAGTAACCAAGGATCTGCAAAAGCTGTTCAAGGATTACAACCTGATCTCTTCTTACAGCCGGGCAGCAGTTCTCGCTATCGCCAAGAAAAAATATGTAAATGGTTCGCCAATCGATGAGAAAGATCCGAAAAAGGGATACATCTTTGAGCCAAGCGCATATCTGCTTCGTGGTGATGCTTCGATCATCATGGCAAACATCATGAAAGATCTCAAAACACTACCAGCAATTCAGGCAGTTCGCTAAATAAAGACGAATTAAACACAAAGAAGCCTTCCCCGAGTACCACACTCGCCGGGAAGGCTTCTTCCTTTTCCATGACTGTATTCAATTACTTCTCCTATTCGTCATCCCCAACTGCATTAATTGGCAGCTCGACATACTTTTTCTCTCCAAGGACGATCTCCGCCTGTCCGTTCGTCAGATCCGTGAATCTCTCCACGAAAGCATCCTCTTCCCCGTTAGGAATCTGGACCGTAACAGCAACCTTATCCGTATAAACCGTATCGGCTACACGGTGTTGCCCAAGTCGCAATTCATTTTCGACTTTGCCCCACCAATGGTAATCCACCGCTACGGTAATGTCTTGATGCAAGACATGAGCGACGATCCCGGCAGCTTTCAACCCAACGACGGTTCCCTGTGTATACGCTCGAACCAAGCCGCCAGCGCCCAGCTTGATACCACCGAAATAGCGGGTAACGACGATAACCGTATCTTTGACCCCGTTCTTTTTGATGCATTCGAGGATCGGCTTCCCTGCCGTTCCACTTGGTTCACCGTCATCAGAAGATCGTTGGATTTGATCATTCTCCCCGATGACGAAAGCAGAACAATTATGAGTAGCATCCCAGTGTTTCTTCTTTATAGTATTAATGAAAGAAACAGCTTCTTCTTCTGTTGTTGCCCTTGTGCAATATCCGATAAAGCGGGAGCGTTCAATAATAATTTCGTCTTCCCCGTAACCAGCAACTGTTTTGTATTGTGCAAGCATCCGATCATCACCTCAAATAGAAGCATAGCCACTTTTATGACAAGATGCAACCGAACTGAAATTCAACACGTCTAATGAACGTAATACTCTTGTAGGTATGTTTTCGGCGGTCTGTACAGATGTATAGAAAAGGACCGCATTGGAAGCTTTTCGTCAGCTATGTTATAGTGATTAGTGGCAATAACGCTACTTTTTAACAAGATTCTTATTTTAAAGGAGTGAACAGTATGAATTTTCCGTATTCTCGCAAAACATTACTTGCGCTGACTCTTGCTACATCAATAGTAGCTTCTTCTACAGCGGTAATGGCGCAAACACCAGCTACAACCCCTGCAACTCCAGTTACACCAGCAGCTACTGCGCCAGCTACAGCTCCAGCACAAGAGCTAACGATTGCAAAAGCAGTTGAGCAGGCTCTTCAGACCAATAGCCAACTTCGCTCGCTCAAAATTGACGTGAGCTCTGCTGACCTTAATTCACGTTTGGTTAGCTCAAAGGTAAAAGACATCCCTTCTGACTTTATCGATAACCTCGAAACAGCAAACGCGAAGTACGTCAATACCGCCAAAGCGGAATCGGCTAAGAAAGTGAATAAGCTGTTTCTCAAATCTACCGAATCCAAAATCAAACTGGGTGCGCAAAAAGCATATTACGATCTGCTCCATGCAGAATCTGAGTTAACACTGAAGAAACAAAGCTACAAACGTGCTGAAACACAATTGAAAGTGGCTAAAGCAGCATTTGATGTAGGCACAAGAGCCAAAACTGACGTATTGCAAGCAGAGGCAGGCCTGGCTCGTGCACAAGCAGCACTTGCAGTATCACAATCTGATGTAGAAGTCTATCGAATGAAACTGAATGAGTTCCTGGGTGTGGACATCGATAGCAAGTGGACTCTTGCAGATGATGACCTTCAAGTAAAAGCAAATGTTCTTACATTAGATGAAGCTCGCCAATTGGCTGTGAAACAACGTCCGGAAATTTTTCAAAGTGAAGAAGAAATAAAAGTGGCAGAATTGAATATTGAGATGATTAAAAAGTATTCTTCCGTCATAACATATCAAGGTGAGATGACTCTCAATAGTGTAGAGAAAGCAAAAATCAATTTAGAAGACCAGAAACGTTCCGTTGAGATCGAAGTAGCAGAAGCATACTTCAACCTGCAAGCAGCAAAAACGGCAATTGATGCTTACAAAAAAGCAAATGATGCAGCAACCGAAAACTATCGATTGACTAACCTTCGCTTTGAGAATGGCTTGGCAACTGCTTTGGAAGTAATTACGGCCGAAGAAGAGCTCTCTGGTCAGGAAAAACAGTACCAGCAAGCTTTGCACAACTACAACTTGGCAGCCATTAATTTTGACACAGCGCTGGGCAACTAATAATGGCTCAACTGGTAAAAGGTTGCGAATGACTAATCTGTGACGGCAACCTATAATACAAATTGTGAGCGCACATCACGAGAATCTAGCAACTAGCAATTTCGACAAAATGCGACTAGGCATAAAGCATCGGAATTGGAAAAAGGTTGCGAATGACTTATTTGTGACAACGCCCTATAATACGAATTATGAGACGCAACAAACCGCTACACAAAAGCGGTTGCGGCTCACGAAAAAGTTTTTTAAGTTTTTTTTCGAGGCACCGCAACTTTTGACGGATTGAAGCGTTTAATAGAATGTCACAACAAATACGGGGAATGGTGTAAAAAGTCATTCACGAAGTCTACTAACTATGGTACACTAGTGATTGTGCATTTTACACATTTACAAAAATCGTAGAGAAATTGCTCAGAACATGTAGAACCGTGAGCCTGCGAAGGGAGGTGAAACGCGCTTGCAGGATTCGGGCTTTAAAAAGAAAGATACATCTAAAAATAATTTTCCCCAAGATCAATTAAGTTATACTAGAGGAGGAGAACCTAAGATTATGAAAAAGGTTGTTAACAGCGTATTAGCAAGTGCACTTGCATTGACAGTAGCTCCTATGGTAGTAGGTGCAGAAGAAGCAGCAACAACAACAGCTCCACAAATCGATCCAGCTCTTGATAAAGTAGTAAAACGCCTTGCTGCTCTTGGTTTGGTAGAAGGTATGGGTAATGGTGACTACGCGGTAGATAAAAACGTAACTCGCGCACAATTCGCTACATTGGTAGTACGTGCTCGTGGTCTCGCTTCTGGCGTAGCACTCGCTCAAAACGAACAACGTTTTGCAGATGTTAAATCTGCTGACTGGTTCTCTGGTTGGGTTAACGTAGCTGCTGGTCAAGAATTGATCAAAGGTTACCCTAACAACACTTTCGGTGCTAACAACAACGTAACATATGCTGAAGCAGTAGCTATGATCGTTCGTGCACTTGGTTATGATGTAACAGTTAAAGGTGTATGGCCTAACAACTACATCGCAAAAGCTGCTGAGCTTGGAATTTCCAAAGGTGTTAAAATCGATCCTAACAAACCAGCTACTCGTGGCGACATCTTCATGATGCTCGACAACTCCTTGAACATCGATTTGATGAAACAAGATGAGTATGGTAGCGGTGACGTTGGATACCACAAAGCTGATGGCGAAAACCTCTTGACTGAATACTTGAACGTTGAAGTAGTAGACATGGATTGGTTGAACGACGACAGCGACAACGAGCTTCCTTTCGTTTCTAACGTACCAGTAACTGGTCTTGGAACTTTGAAAGCTAACGAAGTTACTTTCCTTGGCGGTAAAGAAACTAAAGGTATCAAAGGCACTTACAAAGTTGCTGACGGTATCAACGCTAACGAATTCGGTGGCCAACACGTACAAGTGTGGGTTAAAGACGATCGTGAAGATGTTGTAGTTTGGATGGAAAATTCCGAAGATGAAGAAGTTATCAACGATACACTCGATACTTTCTACTACAACAACAAAGTAATCAAACTTGACAAAGAATTGGATGGAATGAACACTCTTTCCAACTTCGAAGTGAAGCTTGGTAACGAAAAAACTTATGGTTTTGCTAAAGACTTCAAAATCACTTACAACTACAAGCGTTATGCAGATCAATGGGATAAAGCTTTCAAAGCTATCGGTATCTCTGATGAGTCTATCGACGCTTACAAAGTAAAAATCGTTCTTAACGATGACGGCGATATCGCTTACATGTCAGTAGTTGACGACCGTTCTGCTGACAATGGTAAAGCTGCAGACCTGAAATACGGTTCTGAAGTTATCAAGTCTATCAACCTTGACAAACAAAAAATCGAAGTTCTTCATGGTGATGATGTAGATCTTAAAGGTGACGAAGAAGGCAAAGACTTCATCGTATTCCGTAACGGTTTGCCAGCTAAATTGGCTGACTTGAAAGAGATGGACGTATTCTCCATGTACTATGCAGATGGCGACAAAGATCACAAAATCATCGTTGCTAATGCTACAGTAGTAGAAGGTAAAGTAGATGACGTTATCTACCGTAAAAACAATGGTGTAGGTAACTACTTCTTGAAGATCGGTGACAAAAACTACCGTCTTCGTGCAACTACTTTCTCCGATGACAAGAACAAAACAATCGAAAAATGGGGCAATGAAGAAACAGATAAATTCGAAGACCTCGATGGCCTCAATGTTAAGATCTACCTTGATACAACTGGACGCGTTCGCCACATCGAAACAACTTCTACAATCAAAGAACGCCGTGTAACTGCTGTTCTTGCTAAAGACATCTTCTATGATGAAGGTAAAGATCAATACAGCGTATCTGTATTCAACGAAAAAGATTCCAAAGCTACTCTTGAAGTGAAAGATGCTGAAGATTTCGCTGGTGAATTCCAAGGTAAAGACCTTGAAGACAACCATGATGCAATCATTGCAGCATTCAAAGTTGCTAAAGGTAAGCCAGTAGTAGTTGAGTACGAACTTGATGCAGATGGCGATGTTAAAGAAGTTGAACTCGTTGATTCTTCTGACCTCGTGAAAATCTCTGCTGCTAACTGGGATAAAGCAGCTGATGAAGACGATAACGT
The DNA here is from genome assembly GCF_049846925.1 of Brevibacillus nigriterrae. Classification (NCBI taxonomy): domain Bacteria; kingdom Bacillati; phylum Bacillota; class Bacilli; order Caryophanales; family Paenibacillaceae; genus Brevibacillus; species Brevibacillus nigriterrae. Next base: position 153,681 of record NZ_JBNCMT010000005.1, on the reverse strand, counting down.
TATCGAAATCGACGGCGATTCCTATGATGTAGCTGAAGATGCAGTTGTATTCGATATGACTGGTGCAGTTGAGAAAGCTGGAAACCGTAACGAGTACAAAGATCTTGATGTTGCGAAATTCAAAGACATCGCAGAAGACGATTATGAAGTACTTGTTCACACCAAAAACGGTGAAGTTGATTACATGTATGTAATCAGCGGTGACAAGTCTATCGCTTCTCAAGGTGAGTTCGGTGTGGTTGACACATTCTCTACTCGTGGTGGAGATGACTATGTGAACGTAGTAACCAAAGATGGTTCTGTGAAGAACTTCAAACTCGATGGTACTGTAGGAACTAAGTTCGGTCGTTTCGATACAATCCGTTACGAAGTGAACTCCGACAACGAAATCATCGTAAAAGACACAGTTCGTGTTGTTAACTCTAAAGAAGATACAACTGAAGAAGTTGAAATCAACAAAGCTCTTAACAACTCCGATGATATCGATAGCATCACTACAGCTCTTGTAGACGATGTTGATGGTCGTGACATCACAATGAAAACTAAAGATGGTAAAGGTGAGCTTCACTACTTTACTACAAGCAGCACTGTATACTTCAACCAACCAGACCTCGGAACTAACTCCGGCGTATCTGAAGGTGACTATGTAGTTCTTATCGACACTGATGATGACGGTAAAGCAATCGACTACGTTGTTTACATCACTGATGAAGACACTGTAGAAGATTGGAACTACGACATGACTAACTTCTTGAGCCAAAACGATAAATGGGGCCAAGGTGGCGGGGAAAACCCAGACGATCTTGAGCTTTCCGGCTTGGCTGCAGAAGAAAAAGTAGTATTCGCTGCACTTTCCCGTTACACAATCACTGGTACAGTAAGCAACGAAGAAGCTGAAATCACAGTTGATGGTGAAGATGTAGATAACCTCACAGTAACTATGGACGGCGATACTTTCAAAGCTGTATTTACTGGTAAACCTGGTCAAGAAACTTTCGAAGTAACTGCAACTGCTGGTGAAGATACAGTTACTGAAGAAGTTACAGTAAAATAAGTAGCACTCCTCGCTTCTAGCTAGTAAGATTGATCTGGGATCTCGATATAGTGGTAATCAGAGGGCGTTTGTCCTCTGATTGCCTACATAAAAAAGGTACCCATCAATCCCGTTTTGATGTAAGTTTTAAGAATAACAAGAGATTTTCTTTAATTACAACTGTGTGAATAAAGACTCTCTTTCCACAATGTAGAGATAATCTCTGCAGACAAAGATTCCTATCATTTAGTTGGAGGGGTAGTACGTGAAAAATAAGAAAGTAGTTCTTTCAGTTTTATCCGCAGCTGTTGTTTCTAGCATGGCTACTTCCGCTTTTGCTGCACCATCTGCTGGTGTATACCTTGGCGGAGATGTTGACAAATATTACAAAATGGAAAACTTCATCAATGATGCTTTCATCGATGCTTTCGCTGCTCAACTTGAAAACGTAGAGCCATCTGAATTGGTATACGTTACTGAAGAAGGTACTGCGATCACATTGCAAGGCATCATCGAAAATGATGACTGGGAAGCAGCTCTTGAAGAAATCAATGACGACAACGTTGCTGACTTCTTCGGTGAAGATGTATCTGATGAGTTCACAGTAGTTGGCGAAGACGGCGAAGACACTGATGAAACTGTAACTCCAGGAACTGGTGAAGTTGATGGGCCAGTAGTTGGCGACGTAGCAGAAGAAGTTGAAGGTAAAGTAGTAACTATCTCTGGTACTGTTGAAAACGCTGATGATGTTCGTGTAACTCTCATCGACAAAGATGGCAAAACTTATGAGCACACAGCTTCTGAAGGTCAAGTTGATTTGGATGAAGAAGGCGCATTCACATTCACATCTGGTGATTTGGCTGAAGGCGATTGGAAATACGAAGTAGTAGCTATCAGCGGTGAGGATGAGTCCGAAGCAACTGAAGGCGACTTCAAAATTGAAGCACCTGCTGCATTGACTGTTGAAAGCGTAGATGCGATCAACCTTATCCAAGCTGATGTTAAATTCAACAACGCTTTGGATGCAACTACAGCTGCAGATACAAACAACTACACAATTACAGGTGGTCTTACTGTTCAAGATGCTACATTGTTAGAAGACCAAAAAACAGTTCGCTTGACTTTCAATGCTGCTGCAACTCAATCAGCGAAACTTGATGTAACTGTTAAAGATGTTAAAGATGCAAAAGGTACTGAAGTTGCTGATACTACGAAGTCAGTAACATTCACAGACGCTACAGTTCCAACTGTAGTTAAAGCACAACAAGTTGGTCCTTCTGTAGTTCGTGTATTCTTGAGCGAACCAGTTAAAGACGCTAACGGCTTGTTAGTAGCAGACAACTTCTCAGTTGATAATGGTAACTACGTAGTAACAAACGCAGTTGCTAACACTGTTGGCGGATATGTTGATGTAACAGTTGGTGTTCCTTTCTCTGTAGGTTCCCACACTGTAACAGTTAACCCAACTGTAGCTTCTGACCTTTCTGACTACGCTGGTTATGAAGTGTTAAAAGCTGACGCTACTTTCAATGCAGCAACTGACGCAACTGTACCAACAGTAGCTGTTAAAACTGCAACTGAGACTTCTGTAACTTTGAAATTCAGCGAGCCAGTAACTGGTGTTAATGGAGCTAACGTATACTTCCGTCACTCTTATAACAGCTCTACTTACCAACACCTTGGTAACGATCCTTTATTTGCGACTCCAAACGCTGATAACACTGAATGGACATTAGATTTCTCTGATAAGCCATTCCCAGCTGGAAATGTACCACTTTACATTGGTTACACAAGTGATTTGGGAGCGAAAATCGTAGATTCTTCTAACAATGCTCTTGCTCCTGTTCAATTAACTATGGCTGTAACTCAAGATACAGCTAAACCGGTTGTTTCTTCCTTGACTGTAGTAAATAACACTACATTGAAAGTGGTATACAGTGAAGCTGTTACAACCGCTACTGCAAATGCACAAGCTAACTACGCACTTACTAAAGGTGCAGTAACTGTTAACCCAGCAACTGCAATCTTGGGTGCTGATAACAAAACAGTAGATTTGACATTTGCTGCCCCATTGAGTGGCAACTATACTCTCCAAGTGAAAAATATCAAAGACCGTTCCGTAACTGGAAACGTTCTTGATACTGCTTCATTGGCAGTAGCAGTAGGTGATACAATTCGCCCAACAGCTAATGCAACTGCAATCTTCAGCGATAACACTAAGAAGATTAAAGTTACATTTGACGAAGAAATGGCTACTTCCGGAGACGGTTCAATCACTAACAAAGCAAACTACCAAGTTAATACAAATGGTCTAGGATTACGTGCTCTTGGAGCTTCTGATACAATCACAGTATCTGAAGACAAAAAATCTGCGATCATCACACTTTCAACTACTGATACTATTGATAACACTGACACAGTTGTTATCGGTCCAGTTAAAGATACAACTGGTAACGTTTTGACTGGCTTCACAAAAACTTATACTGGTATGGATCTTGTAGCTGAAGCAGCTCCAACATTAGCTTCTGCACAATTGACTTCTGCTAACCAAATCAAATTGACTTTCAACGAAGTTCTATCTTCTGCATCTGCTCAAGGTATCTACGTAGTTGATGGTACAGCAGCTGATCTTTTGGCACCTCTTGCTGGTGTAACTGTTGAGTCTGTTGGTAAAGATGCTATTACTGGCAACTCTGTAGTAACACTTCGTTTGAGCGCTAACCTTAGCCCAGATGCGTTGAGTGCTGGAAATGACATTGAAGTTCACTTCAACAACGCTACAGGAATCAAAGCTGAGTTCGGTACTGGAATTGCGAACACAGTTGTTTCTCCTGCTGCTGACGGAACTGTAGTTGCTGACAAAGTAGCTCCATCCGTAGCTGGTGTGGTTGTGGACAATGCAACACAAATCACTGTAACATTCAGTGAAGATCTTGATCCAAACACATTTGCATCTGGTGCAACTTCCTTGAACGGATTCTCCTTGACTGGTGCTACAACTGTAACTCGCGCAGTTTACAGTGGTGCTAGAGTTGTAACAATCACTGGTACTGGTTTTGCAGCTGGAGTAACAAAAGTTAACTACAGCAACACTGCTGGTATTACAGATGCTAATGGTAATAAATTGGAATCTTTCTCTAACAGATAAGATTGTAGAGTTAGCTAATTTATTCTAGCGAATGATTTAAATAGACCTTTGACTTTTACAGTCAAAGGTCTATTTTTATTTTGAAGTGGTATATTATTATCCATCAAAAACTCAACACCTAAACGGAAATTAAAAATAAAAAATTGCTTTTATTTGCCTCATTAATCAAGAAGTATGTTAGAATAGTAATGTTTTCATATGCTGAATTTTTTGTTGAAAGACTTGGGGGAAGAATATGTTTAATAATTATGTAGGTATTTTAATTGCTGCTACTATATTATTATTTACAATAGGATGTTCGGGAGAAAAAAATCCGGATACTACTTCTGTCCAAACAGATGTTAAAGTGAACGAAACAAGTGAAGTTGTTAACAATGCTACGACTTTAATTAATCAGGGAAATCTTGGTGATGCTCAAAAGCTATTAGAAGATGCCTTAGTAAAAGAGCCGGAAAATGGTGCTTATCACTACTACATAGGAAATATTTATAGGAAGCAGGAAAACTTAGATAAGGCACTGGAATATTACTTGACAGCTTCTAAAAAAGACAGCAGTTTAAAAGAAGCATATAACAATGCAGCCGCAATACTATTAGTTCAGCAAAATATAAGTAAGGCAGAAGAAGTAATTAATGAAGGTTTATCAAAACACGCTGAATATCAAGAACTTATTATGAAAAAGGGTATGGTTCTTTATATTCAACAAAAATATCAAGATTGTATAACAACACTCGAAGGTATGGCTAGTGATGTAGTATACTTTGATGCTAGTCGATTCGTTGGCTTAAGTTATCTTCAATTGAATAAAAAGGCAGAAGCAGCAAAATATCTTAAAATATATTTAGAGACAGCACCTGATGGTTTAAATGTTAAAGAAGAGATAAGGCAGATTTATCAAGGAATATCTAAATAGACATTGTAAAATACTAATGTACTTTGTAAAATTTTTTTGATTTATTTTGCCGGGTAGACCGGTTTTTTTTTTGCAAACATTGGTGTAGTTCTGGTGTTAGACTAGTAGATAAGACAAGAGTTTACAATAAAAAGTCAAATAATCAATTTATATTCTATGTTACAATTGTTTATGATTTGTTAATGGAAGAGAGAGGATAAAATGAGAGCAGAAAATAGAGATACATTCGATTATATAAAGCTAGACGAGCTTATTAGATACATGCTTTCAAAAGAAAACCGGAAAGTACTTATTGTTGTCCCAATTGTTCTAGCATTGGTAACGCTGTTAATTACATATCTTTTGCCGAATACCTACGTTTCAAAAACAAAATTCAGTTTAGTAAAATCTGATATTCAACAATTAAATAACCCAACCATTGTAAAAGAGATGTTAATAAGTGAAGATACTTTACAACCATTAATGGCAAAATACTCATTAGATTTCGCTAATATTGAAGAGTTTCAGAAAGCTGTAACATTAAAAAGCGATACAATAATGGAATTGTCAGTTAAGTATAAAGATCCTTCAATTGCACATCAAATAACAGAATCTTTATTGTCAGTATATCTTGAAAAGGCAAATTCATCTTTTAAAGAGAAGCAAACGTTAATTCAGCAACTATTGGTTACGTATCAAACTCAGTATGATCAAACGTTAGCAAATATTAATCGAAACAAGGAAACATTAAAGCAGATTGAATCAAACACGGCTATTAATAGTGTAGAAAGAGAAATGATGCGAGTACGAATTCTTGATTATCTCGTGAAAGATGAAAATATGGTCCGAGCTTTAGCTACAACGATAAAGGATGTTCAATTGCAATTACAATCTTTGGAAGATGCTTATATCATTGACAAACCAAGTGTTCCAGAGAGAGCTTTGTCGAAACATATCGGATTAAACACGGTTGTGTCATACTTTTTAACGCTGATACTCCTGCTGGCTTATCTATTTATAAAACGTTATTTCTTAAAATACATTGCTAAATAAACTAGGATTATAATTGCCCATACCTGACATATTTAGGGGAGAATAATGATGAAATCAACTTTGAATCGTTCGAATCTATTAATAGATAAAATTAAAAACAGAACTGCCAGACTCGGTGTAATTGGACTTGGCTATGTTGGTTTACCTTTAGCTGTAGAAAAGGCGAAGGCTGGATTTGAAGTCATTGGTTTTGATGTTCAACAAAATCGTGTAGATATGGTAAACCAAGGAATTAATTACATTGGCGATGTAGTTGATTCTGAACTGAAGGAATTAATTGGAAATGGCAGGATTCAGGCAACGACTGATTATAGCTACTTAAACGATGTTGATGTTGTGGCAATATGTGTTCCTACCCCTCTAGATCTTTATCAGCAGCCAGACATCAGTTATGTAGAAGCATCTTCGGAAGAAATAGCAAGACATATTCGACCAGGGATATTAGTTGTATTAGAAAGTACAACTTATCCAGGTACTACTGAGGAAGTTGTAAAGCCCATATTAGAACAATCGGGGTTAAAGTGTGGAGTGGACTTTTTCCTTGCATATTCGCCTGAACGTGTTGATCCAGGCAATAAGTATTACAATACAAAAAACACTCCTAAAGTTGTTGGAGGAGTAACTCATGATTGTGCAGAAGTAGCTGCTACACTTTATGAAGAAGTACTCGAAGGAAGTATTCATCGCGTTTCTAGTCCGGCTGTTGCGGAAATGGAAAAGATCCTCGAAAATACCTTCCGTAATATTAATATTGCTTTGGCAAATGAAATGGCACTTTTATGTAACCGCATGGGAATAAATGTGTGGGAAGTTATTGACGCTGCTAAGACAAAGCCGTATGGATTTATGGCATTTTATCCTGGTCCCGGATTGGGGGGGCATTGTATCCCTATTGATCCATGGTATTTAACATGGAAAGCACGTGAGTATAACTATCATACAAGACTAATTGAGGTTGCCGGAGAAATTAACAACAGTATGCCAGAATTTGTTGTTGAGCGAATTGCAAATATATTGAATGAGGAAGGCAAACCAATTAAGGGATCTGAAATCTATTTACTGGGGGTAGCCTACAAGAAAGATATTGATGATTATCGTGAGTCTCCTGTATTGCAAATCATTGAGCTGCTTGAACGAAAAGGTGCAGTGGTAGTGTATAGTGACCCGATGGTTAATTCGTTTAAATATAGAGATCGCCAGTATGAATCCGTTGATTTTTCAGAAGAACAACTTGAAAATGCAGATCTGGTAGTAATTACAACTGATCATTCCAGCTTTGATTATAACTTAATTGGGCAAAAGGCAAAGGTGCTCTTTGATACTAGAAATGCAATGAAGGGTAAAACCTGCAAAGGAATTTATCACTTGCTATAAATGCATGAGTAGGGATATTCCAAAACAAATGAGGGATGCAACAAGTGTTGGCGTTATTAAAAAACAGGTTAGCAAAAGGGCATTTCGTCCGAAATGTCCTCACACTTATGACCGGGACTACCATAGCCCAGGCTATCCCCATTGGAATATCCCCGCTGCTTACAAGAATTTATACCCCAGATGACTTTGGGGTATTTGCGTTATATTCTTCGATAACTTCATTACTTGTCGTAATCTCAACGGCACGATATGAACTAGCTATTATGCTTCCAGAAGAGGAAGACGATGCCGTAAACTTGGTTGGTTTGTCAATCATAATAGCTGGTCTTTATAGTTTAGTTTTAGTTTTGCTGATTTGGGTATTCTTTGATTTGTTATCTTTATTGATCGGTGAAACCATTTCAAGTTGGCTATATTTTGTTCCAATTTCAGTGTTTCTTACTGGAACATATCAGACGATTACTTATTGGTTAAATCGTAAAAAGAATTATTCCATGTTAGCCAAAAATAAGGTAAATCAAACTGCAACGACTGCAATTTCGAACGTTGGCTTAGGATACATGAATATTAAACCGGGTGGATTAATTTTCGGTACGGTTCTGGGCCAGTTTGTAGCAATTCTCTCTATCATCATAAGATTGTGGAGTGAAGATCGCAAAAAGTTAGTAAAAATTACGAGAGAAAAAATAAAGTATAATGCACTTCGTTATATTGATTTCCCCAAAAAAAGCTCGATTGGAATAATGTTTAATACAACTGCCAGCCAATTGCCATTATTATTGATTAGTTTGTTCTATGGATCCGCTATTCTTGGCTGGTATTCACTTACGGTACGGGTGCTAAGTTCGCCAATGTCTATAATCGGAACATCTGTTTCTCAAGTATTTTATGAAAAAGCACTTATCGCAGAAAAGGAAAAAAAACTGCTGGAATTAGTAAAGAAGACGACAAAAATACTGACTGTTATAATAAGTATACCTTTGACAATCCTATTTATTTTTGCAGAGGATTTGTTTGTATTGGTTTTTGGAGAAAGTTGGCTGGAGGCAGGGGTAATTGTAAAAATAATGATCCCTTTCTTTATCGTACGGTTCATTTTCTCATGTCAAAGTACATTACTTATGGTAAAGCGGAGAATGGATTATGAAGTGAAATTTAATGCAGTATTTATGGTGTCACAGGTGTTATCCCTTGTTTTGGGTTTATTTCTTTTTCAGGAATATATATATGCATTTTCGCTAATGGCTTGCAGTGGTTTTGTTATTTATTTGGTTAATATCATCATGCTATTTAGAATTGCTGGTATATCGGTAGAAACAGCGAATCCATAATATTTACACAGAAAATCAACTATTGAAAGGAGCGAGCTATGAATACCGCTGTAATGAGAATGAAACTACTCTTGATGCTCGCTATTTCATTTTATTACGTGACACTTCAATTGACATACATACTAATTATCTCACCAACTTACGCATATCTTGGCTTTGTAAATAATCATCCAAGTATAGGATGGATTTTAATTTCTTTTATACTTGTAGTAATCCCCGGGCTGTGGATGCCGATACGATTGACAAGGCCTTCTCAAATAGTCTATTGGTTTCTTTTTGTGATCGTCTACGTTCCTTCGGCAATCATACCTTATTATATTGCTGAAACAGAAATGATTAACTTCCTGTTTATACAATTAATATTATTTCTTTCAATTTTATTGTTATCTCTTATCTACCAATTACCAGTTTTAAAAGTACCTCGAATACTGATAGGTAAAAAACAATATTGGACTCTCATATATACTGTAGCAGCAATATTTATGGGATATATAATTTCCATTTTTGGTTTAAAACTCAATATCGTTTCATTAGAACAAGTGTACACAATTCGTTCGGCATATAAAGAGGCTTTAGCTGCTTCAGGTGGTGGACTCATTGCGTATGTTATCATCTGGCAGGGCAACGTCATTAATCCACTTTTAATCATTAGTGGTTTATTTGAGAAAAAAATTACTCCGTTTTTGATTGGTGTATTTGCTCAATTGTTAATTTACTCAATAACAGGGTTTAAAAGTATATTATTTTCGACTGTATTAATTGTAGCCTTCATAATTGTATTGATAAATAGAGGAAAGTATGCCGGTTATTTAATGGTTGGAGGGATAACTTCATTTGTTCTAGTAAGTGGATTTTTTTCACTAATTAGCGTACAAGCGTTGTTATTTATTCAAAGATTGATTATGATGCCGGGTTTATTAACTGGTTATTATATAGAGTATTTTTCAGAGAATGACAAAGCGTACCTAGGTTACAGTATTTTTAAACGGTTCATTTCATATCAATACAATTTGGAACCATCAAATTTAATTGGTAAAGTGTATTTTGGTAACCCAGCAACCTCTGCAAATGCAAACATATGGGCGGATGCATTCGCCAATTTTGGGTTTATTGGTATATTGCTATTTACAATCATACTGGCCATTATTCTTTGGTTATATGATAGCCTTTCTCAAGAGAGAGATTTTTATATAACTAGTCTTTTACTGGCTGTCCCTGCTTTTTCACTATCAAACGCATCTTTGTTAACTTGCTTAATCACACATGGTATCGCTTTGACTCTACTGGTAGTTTACTTCGTTCCTAAAAAAGGTGATTTATAGATGAGAAATGTAAAGGTAACACATCTATCTTCTGTACATACAACTTTCGATATTCGTATTTTCTTAAAAGAATGCAAGTCTTTAGCTAATGCTGGCTTTGAGGTTAACTATGTAGTGGCAGATCAGCAGCATAATGGTCTTCATTCGGGTGTGAATATCATCTCAATTTCAAAAGCAAATGGAAGATTGGAACGAATGACGAAAGTTGTAAAGAAAGTATATGAAGTAGCACTAGAATTAAATTCAGACGTGTACCATTTCCACGATCCTGAACTGATTCCTGTTGGCCTTCTATTAAAGTCAAAAGGGAAAAAGGTAATATATGATGCCCATGAGGATGTTCCGCGCGATATATTAAGTAAAACCTGGATACCTAAGTATGTCCGCTCGATCATTGCAAATACATTTGAAGTGTTGGAAGACTTTGCAGCACGCCGCTTTGACACAATAGTAACCGCAACCCCCTATATTCAGGAGCGGTTTCTCAGAATTGGCGCAAAGTCAGTTAATATAAACAATTATCCGTTTTTGGAGGAGTTTAATCTGCCAACTGTCAATTGGGCAGAAAAAGAAAATATTGTTTGCTATGTAGGTGGGATTAACGAAATAAGAGGCGTTCATGAAATGGTGAGGGCAATTGGGCAGACAAATGCTCAATTGGCCATTGGAGGCTTATTCTCATCAGAGGCTGATTATCAAAAAGCGATTCATTTGGATGGGTGGTCTCAAGTGAAAGAGCTTGGCCAGTTACACCGTAACGAAGTATCCGATTTGTTTAATAAGTCTCGAGCTGGTCTCGTAATATTTCATCCGGAAGAGAATCATATTAACGCTCAGCCCAACAAGATGTTTGAATATATGTCAGCAGGTCTACCAGTTATCGCTTCAAATTTTCCATTATGGCGAGAAATAATTGAAGGAAATCAGTGCGGAATATGTGTTGACCCGTTGAATCCAAGGGAAATTGCCGATGCGATAAACTGGATTATGGAGCATCCTGAGAAATCGAAAGAAATGGGATTAAAGGGTAGAAGAGCGATAGAGAATCGATATAATTGGGAAACAGAACAAAAGAATTTGGTTCAATTGTATAAGGAGTTGGTGTAATAAAATGTGCGGAATTTCGGGTGTTCTTTCCCATAAGAAATACGATTACCAGATAGATGAATATATGAAGAGAGCTGAGCAAATCCAGCAACATCGCGGACCCGATTCAAGAGCCTGGGAAGTTCATGAAAAAAACTGTTGGAGGATTGGATTAGGTCACCAAAGACTATCTATTCTTGACCTGAGTGAAGCAGGGAACCAGCCTATGAGATATAAGGATGGCAGCAGTATTATTTATAATGGAGAAATCTACAACTATAAAGAGATACGTCATGAACTTGAAGCACTTGGTCACTCGTTTTATGGTGATTCAGATACGGAAGTGATCTTGGCAGCTCTTCATCAATGGGGAATTGAACAAGCTCTAGCAAAGTTTAATGGGATGTGGGCATTTGCCTGGTTAGACTTACAAAAAAATCGTCTTGTACTAGCTCGAGATCGCGCTGGAGTAAAGCCATTGTATATTTGCCAACAGGAAGATAATCTATACTTCGCTTCGGAAATGAAGACAATTTTGGGTATGAAGCCCCAAAAAAGTAGGTTGAACCATCAACTAGTAGGCGAATACTTGATTCAGTCACTTTTAGAGGCTTCTAATGAAACGTTTTTCCATGATATTAAGAAAATTCCAGCAGGGCATTATTGTAGTATTGACCTTGGCGAACAGGGTATAAATTTAGCAATTAAAAACTTTTGGACCGTTCCCTCTTCATTTATCGCACCCAGAACAGAAGATGAGCTAATCGAACAAATACGAGTCTTGTTTTTTGATGCAGTTCGTCTACGATTAAGAAGTGATGTACCTGTAGGTGTGCTTCTTTCAGGTGGTGTGGACTCATCTGCTATTGCTACTGCAATGAACCACATTCTTGGTAAAGACGCAGAATTAAATCTGCTCTCTGCAGTAAGTAATAACAGTCAGTTTGATGAAACCCCATTTATTGATACAATGGCTTCTTATCTTAATCGATCAGTTCATAAGGTAGTTTTAGATTTTACACCGGACCAAGCGTTAGATTATTTGGATCAGGTTTGCTGGTTTAATGATGAACCAGTTGGTAGTTTTGCCAATGTGGCACACTATTTGCTGATGAAAAAGGCTAAGGAATTAGGGATTACCGTAATATTAAGCGGGCAGGGTGCAGACGAGCTGTTATGTGGTTATAAAAAATACCTAGGTTTTTACGTCCAAAGCATGTTTAGAAATGGTTCAATAGTAAAAGGAACAAAAGCACTATATTCATTCTGGAAACAGGGAACGATCCTTAATCAGTTTTCTTTCTCTGAGGCTAAGCGATATTTACCGACAAGGTTCAACTCAACTGAGATTGATATAAGAGGAGAAGCACTTTCACAATTTTCTCCCATCTCAGTTGGACTTCCTCAAAATGGGGGAGTCAGAGAAAGACAAATTCTGGACTTGAACCGATTCTCAGTACCTGTTCTCACACATTATGAGGATCGAATGTCTATGGCATGGTCAAGAGAAGTTCGTGTTCCATTTCTTGATTATCGCTTGATAGAGCTACTCATTAATGTGCCTGTTGAGCAAAAACTGCATGATGGGTGGACCAAATATATTTTCCGAAAGGCAATGGAGCCTTATATGCCAAAGGAGATTATCTGGAGAAAAGATAAGCAAGGTTTTGTAAATCCACAAAGTGAATGGCTACGAAATGAACTAAAGGAAAAGGTGTTGGACTGCTTCTCAGAAGATAGTCTGATATTTAAACATAAGCTAGTTAACAGAGAAAAAATGATTAAGAAATATGAACTATATTGCACTGAGTCAGCCGAGAAAGGAACCGTTTGGTTTAGAGATATCTTTAATCCACTAGCATTGGAAATATGGTTAAGAAGATATGAAAAATATATAGGATGATACTAAAATGAGGTGACCTTTCTTTGAAAAAGAAGATTCTTACTGTAATAGGGACACGTCCACAGCTTGTTAAGGTTGCAGCTGTTTCTAGGAAGTTACGGAATGAATTTAATGAAGTATTAGTAGATACCGGGCAGCACTATGATTACAATATGGCTGGTGTTTTTTTTGATGAGTTGGAAATTCCTAAACCAGATTATACATTAGGAATTGGTTCAGGGTCCCATGGATATCAGACTGGATCAATGATCATTCGATTAGAAGAGATTGTATTAAAAGAAGCACCGGATGCGATTTTAGTATACGGTGATACCAACTCTACCTTATCGGGAGCAATTGTAGCTAGTAAATTGCAAATTCCCCTTATTCATATTGAAGCAGGACTTAGAAGCTATAATAAAAAAATGCCTGAAGAAATTAATCGTGTCATGACAGACCATGTCTCTACAATATTGTATGCGCCTACTAAAATTGCCCAAGACAACTTAAAACGAGAAGGTATTGAAGCTAATGTATTTGTAGTTGGAGACGTTATGTACGATGCAGTACAGTACTATTGGGAAAGAGCGGAACAGAAATATCAATTAGGACAGTACGGCATTGAAAGTAAACAGTATCATCTGGTAACTGTTCACAGAGCTGAAAATACCGATGATCCAACAAGACTTGCTGCTTTAGTGAAAGCTTTTAAAGAGTTAGGTGAAGTACTGATTTGGCCATTGCATCCACGTACAAAAAAATCGTTAGCTGTAAACGGATTACTGGATGATGTAATGAATTGCCCCCATATTAAGCTAATTGATCCCGTTTCCTATCTGGAAATGTTGTTATTGGAGAAGAATGCTAGAACAATCATTACCGATTCTGGTGGAGTTCAAAAAGAAGCGTATTTTGCCAAAGTACCATGTTTTACGCTTAGAAATGAAACAGAATGGGTTGAAACAGTGGAGTGTGGGTGGAACCAATTAGTCGATCCAGTAAATCAAAATCTACAATTACTAATAAAACAAGAAAGACAAATTGAAAGCAACGATGGAATATATGGTGATGGGAACGCTGCCCTACATATTGTCGAACACTTAAAAACCTGGTTTATGGAATAAAGAATTATTATTGTTGTGAGAGTAATGAGGTGTTTCATGAATATCTTACTAATTAATCATTACGCAGGTTCAGCCAGACATGGGATGGAGTACCGGCCATATTACTTTGCACGTGATTGGGTTAAAAATGGACATACAGTAACCATTGTAGCTTCTTCTGAATCACACGTAAGAAGTGTAAAGCCTGATGTTATAGGACCGGTAACTGAAGAATGGATTGAAGGGATACGTTATATTTGGCTAAAAACGCCACCTTATGAGGGAAATGGAGTAAAACGAGCAATAAACATGTTTTCATTTGTGATAAGTTTATTTAAGAATATGAAATCCATTTTTAATGGAAATAATCCTGAAGTTGTAATTGCCTCATCAACGTATCCATTAGACATTTATCCAGCCTATTTCTTTTCTAAAAAAACAGGTGCAAAACTAATCTTTGAAGTACATGATTTGTGGCCACTTTCTCCAATCGAACTGGGTGGCATGTCACCTTGGCACCCATTTATTTTTACACTGCAACTCGCTGAAAATTTTGCTTACAAGCATGCGGATAAAGTGGTTTCCCTACTTCCAATGGCAAAGAATCACATGATCGAACATGGGATGAAACCGGAAAAATTCGTCTATATTCCAAATGGTGTGGATATTGATGAATGGAATAATAGTGAAGATATTTTGGGAACGGAACACCATGAATTAATAGCTAAACTAAAAGAGCAAGGAAAATTTATTGTAGGATATGCTGGCGCTCATGGTTTAGCTAATGCTTTGCATTCATTGGTTGAGGCTGCAGAATGTATTAAAAATCTACCAGTAGCATATATATTTATTGGACAAGGTCCAGAGAAAAACAATTTAATAGAAAAGGCTAAAGAACTAGAATTGAATCAAGTTTACTTTTTACCACCGGTACCAAAAAAACTAGTTCCCCGGCTTCTTTCGGAAATGGACACGCTGTATATAGGACTTAAAAGTGAGCCTTTGTTCAGATTTGGGATTAGTCCCAATAAATTAATGGACTATATGATGGCTGCAAAACCAGTCATTCAAGCCATCGACGCAGGCAATGATTTGGTGAGAGAGAGTGGATGTGGAATATCCGTTTCTCCCGAAAACGCTGAGGAAATTGCCAATGCAATTAAAACCTTGCTACAAATGAGTGATGGTGATAGAAAACAGCTTGGAATCAATGGGAAACAGTTTGTTTTAAAGCAACATAATTATCAGATACTTGCAGAAAAATTTATTGAAGAAATTAATAACTTATGAGGAATCGAATATGGACGAATTAGAAAAAATTCGCAATAGATACTCCCGTAGAAAATTGAATCAATCACATTTGCTGTACAATCCGTTGAATCCGTCTGTTTATATGAATGTCCAAGAAAAAGAACAAAAAATTATCAAAATCCTTGGAGAGAATAGTTTTGCAGATACTAACAGTCAAAAAGTTCTGGAGATTGGGTGCGGATCGGGTACAAACTTATTGTTGTTTCTTAAATTAGGTTTTCTCCCTGAAAATTTGGTTGGAAATGAGTTATTAGAGGAGCGTGCTGAATACGCTCGGAAAATCTTACCACCATCAACACAAATTCTTGTTGGAGACGCATCGCAATTAAACCTTCCAGATGAATATTTTGATATTGTCTATCAATCTACAGTATTTACTTCTATTCTTGATTATCAATTCAAAAGACAGTTAGCAGAACGAATGTGGAACCTTACGAAGCCAGGAGGGGGAATATTATGGTACGATTTCATTTACAATAACCCCAAAAATCCTGATGTTAAAGGCATTTCAATTAAAGAAATCAAACAACTGTTCCCTGAAGGGGAAATTGAATTTTGGAGAGTAACTTTAGCACCTTTCATTAGTAGAAAGGTCACAAGAATACATCCGGCACTATACAGCGTATTTAATACTCTGCCTTTTCTCCGGACCCATGTGTTATGTTGGATTAAAAAAACTAAGTAAGCTTACATTGTCAATTAGGGGGAATAACATGAATATCCCATATGCTCTTCCGTATATCGATGACCAAGAGATTTCAGAGGTAATATCAGCAATTAAGTCTAATTGGCTTAGTCGTGGTCCTAAAACTGTAGAGTTTGAAAGTGAATTTGCAAAATATGTAGATGCTCCATTTGCTGTTGGACTTAACTCATGTACCGCTGGTTTGCATCTTGCTCAATTAGCTTTAGGAATTGGCCAAGGTGATGAAGTAATTACCTCTCCTTATACATTTGTTGCAACAGCTAATACAATTATTCATTGTGGTGCAAAGCCTGTTTTTGTTGATATCGACCCCGTTACTATGAATTTAGATCCTGAAAAAATAGAACAGGCAATTACCCCAAATACTAAGGCTATCATTCCAGTTCATTTTGCAGGGTATCCTTGTGAAATGGAGAAAATCCTTGAATTAGCTCGCATCTATAATCTTAAAGTGATTGAAGATGCTGCACATGCTGTTCATACAACATACAAGGGAAGACCAATTGGCAGTATAAGTGATGTCACTTGTTTTAGTTTTTATGCAACCAAAAATCTCTCAACGGGAGAAGGGGGCATGGTTACTACAAGTGATGAAGAAATTGCTGACAAGATCCGCGTTCTTGGACTTCATGGCATGAGTAAAAATGCTTGGAATCGTTATTCTAGCAAAGGGTCTTGGTTTTATGAAGTGAATTATCCTGGATACAAATATAATATGACTGACATTCAAGCTGCTTTTGGCCTTGTGCAACTTAAAAAAATAGAAGAAATGCAAAGTCTTCGTGAGAAATATGCGTACATGTACAATGAGGCATTTAAGAATTCTGATGAATTACTTTTACCGTATGATTCAGATAATCATAGGCATGCATGGCATTTGTATGTAATTCGATTGAATGAAGCGCAATTACGTATTGATCGAAGCACAATGATTGAACTGTTAAAGGAAAAAGGGATAGGAACAAGCGTTCATTTTATTCCAGTTCCGATGCACCCTTATTATCGGGATCGTGGCTATAATATTACTGAATACCCAATGGCACAGAAGGCTTTTGAAAGTGCAATTTCGTTACCCCTCTATCCGGGAATGACTGAAGATCAAGTAAATTACGTAATTGAAAATGTTTTATCTATCCTAAATGAAAACAGAAGGTGAATTTCATGAAATGGAGAGATAAGCTAATAAAAAGAATATTTGATATAGTTTCATCATTCTTCGGATTAATTTTAATAAGTCCAATTATTCTCTTTATCTCTATTTGGATAAAGGTAGATTCTAAGGGACCCATTTTCTTTAGGCAAAAACGAGTCGGGCAACATGGAGTACTATTTGACATTTTAAAATTCCGAACAATGGTTGTAGATGCAGAAAAAAAAGGGAAACAAATTACTGTTGGGAGGGATCCACGGATAACAAATTGTGGTTATTTTCTGAGGAAATATAAACTTGACGAATTACCACAGTTATTTAATGTTTTGCGTGGAGAAATGAGTTTGGTAGGACCGAGACCTGAGGTTCCTTATTATGTAAAAAAGTATAGTGAAAAACAAAAAAAAGTGCTGAAAGTAAAACCTGGCATCACTGATCTTGCTTCCATAAAATATAGTGATGAAAGTATTATCTTAGCACAAGCAGCTAATGCAGAACAATTTTATATTGACCGTGTTATGCCTGACAAACTTGATCTGAATCTTCAATATGCAGAAAATGCAACAATTACAAAGGATATTCATATTATTCTAATGACTATAGCAAAAATATTAAAATAAGACGGATGGTACAAGCAGAGGAGTAACATGATATGGATCGTTTTATTCTATATATAACACTTAGTCTAAGTATTATTATTGCAAGTATTTCAGGAAATAATGTAGCAGCTGAAGAGAAAAAAGCAGTGACTGAATTGAGCGGAAGTATGACTGCTGAAGTTGAGTATTATCCACTTCCTTCTCTTACAAAAGAACTAGGGTACGAATTGATGTGGGATGAGGAAAAAGGAATATTTCAATTGAAAAAAGATAATGTCAGCATAACAGCCGAAATTGGTAATAACAGAATTAAAGTTAATGATCGATTCATTGTTGTAAATGCTCCTCCCCAAAAAATTGGGAAGATTCCCTATGTCCCACTAGCATTTTTTCGGGAATTGTTTGCTACAGATATAAAAATAAGTGTATTTGAAAACAACTCGTCTGTTAATCAAGAAGTAAGAAGAATAACCCTTTCTACTTTGACGCAAAATATAATTTCAGAAATAAAAAAGGAACCTGGTTTCATAGTAAAAGCTTTCGAATTATCCAAAACTGAGTTAAGAACAGCATTAGGTACTGAATTCAAAGAAATAGATGATAGACAACTTTTTCATGTGTTTTCTACTTTAGTATCTTATGAACTTGCTCCATATGGTTTTAGTGATGCTACCAAACTTGACAAAATACTCAAAGAACCAGTACTGGATTGTGATAACTACGCTCTTGCAGCGTTACAACTTGCCAAATTTGATCCTTTCACCTCAAAAAATATTCCTTTTAACTTTGTCGGATGGTACGGTGGAGCTGTTGGTGACCATGCACAATTAATTACTGTTGATAAAACAACAGGAATTTCGTTGTTATTGGATCCTACAATTGGGCTTATTGCCAAAGCTAGTTATAACGAAATATTGTCTGGAAAACCGATAAAAATCAAAGATATTGTGATTTCTGCTTCAAGACCGGAACCAAAAGAATTGGGAGGATTCACAAAAAGAGTGGCTGACGCTTTAATAGAGGGTAAATATAAGCCTACTGACATATATTATTTTTTCGAAAATGTTGATCAATTTTTTAACGTAGCTGGAAAAATGCGTACTTGGCCTCCTGATTACGTTACACCTGGAGCTTCGGTCTATCGCGAAGTATATCAAAAAATGAATAATGAGCAATAAAATTATTCGAGAGAGGGTGCAAACATCTTTGAGTTGGCGAGTGATGATAACATGCACTATAATAATCTGTTTACTATTCCCTACTGTTTCGCTACGAGCTAATGCTTCAAACAACATTCAAGATAATGGTTTTAGCGATTCAGTACTTAATAGTTATAAGTATTACGAGGATTTTACTTTGCAAAATATAGATTATCCAGAGACAGGGTTACCGGTGTATCAAGTTAGGGACAAAGTATATTCCCATCCGGTGAAGGTGGCGATATTTGGGTTAACAGCTTTCGAGAAGTATATTACCAACAAACGCCAAGAAGACTACGATCGAATAATTAGAAGTGCAAACTACTTTGTTGATGAAATAGTAGTTCTACCAAGTGGAGTAGGTGTTTGGTATTATTCTTTTGATTTCCTGGATGGAGAGACATTAATAAAGGCTCCTTGGGTTAGTGGGATGGCTCAAGGTCAAGGTATTTCAGTTTTAGTTAGAGCATATTTGCTGACAAATGAAAAGAAATATTTAGAAACTGCAGAAAAGGCTTTGAAAGCTTTTTATGTTAAGGATCAGGGTACTCAAAATTTGTTTTATGATAATAACCAAGATTTTTGGATTGAGGAATACCCTCAAGAAAATACAACACATGTCTTAAACGGTTACATTTATGCATTGTTTGGCATATGGGATTATTATCGAGTTACACAAGACAAAATGGCACTATCCTTATGGCAAAAAGGAATTAACTCTTTAAAGTCAAATCTGCCAAATTACGATGTTGGCAACTGGTCTGCATATGACCAGAGATCCACTAAGAATGATAAACATTATTTTTATTTTTTGGCGAGTAAGCAGAATACCGAATTATATGTGAAGGATATAAAAATCGAGAATAGTATTGGGCAGAGTATCAGTTATAATATGCTAAATATGAATGGTGATTTGACAGCATTGAAACCTGGTACAGAAGAAAGAAAAAACTTTTTCATTCATTCAGATAATAAAATACCAGGACAAACACTACCGATTCAGAGTATTCGTATTGTGAATAACCAAAATACTGAGTTGGCAAGAATAAACATGAATGAAGAGAACGATAGATCATCAATTGCTGCTCCGCCAAAATGGTCATACAGTTGGGGACCGACCTATCAGTTGGAATCAAAGATAGTAAGAAACTATCTGGTAGATCATAAAGGAGTTGGGTATTTTTATCTTACAATTGATGAGAAGAATATAGGTCATTTGCAAGATAGTGAAGAGCTTTTCTTAGAGGTAGAATTTTTTGATGCCACTCCGAATGATCAAATACAATTGATTTATGATAACAAAAAGACTACTAATTTAGGTAAATTTAATCTTGAGGGTAGCAAGACATGGAAGAAACAACTTTTCCGTATACCTCATAAAGATGATCCAATTGTCAAATCTGAAACATATCAGGGATGGGGAGAGGTAAAAGAGTTTTCAAATGAGTATACGAGGCTCGCAAAATTAGATAACATTGCAGGAAATACTTGGGAAGGTGCTTGGCTAAGCTTGTTTTTAAGCAAAAATTTTCAAGTAAAAGAAGATGAAACATTAAAGGTCTCAGTGACTTATATTGATTCAAATAATAATCCAATTTGGTTCTCCATCTTTAATGCAATGGGGTACCCTCTCGGGAAATTATCAAATAATGCTTCGATGAAAGAAAAAACGGATACATTTTCGGTTAGTTCAAATTATTTCATTAAGCGTTTTGCTGGAGATTATCATGATGTCCACCTAATTCAACTAGCAGCACTGTATAATATTACTCATGATCCATTTTTCAAGAGTTATTTTGAAAAATGGAAAAAATACGGAAGCTATCATAGTGCCTCCATCCAATTCTACCTAACGATTGAAAAAGAACTTTTGGAGCAATTGAAGATCAAAGATTTTTATCTCAAGAATTCTGAGGGAGTCATAATTAGTTCAGATTTACAGTCTGATCAACTTGCATTTGTGAATAATGAAGTTATTCCAATACAAGTTTCTTTTCCAGTTGAAAAATTGAGAAAATTATTATCAGATCCAACAATTACTATCAACTTTAAATATCAAACCAGAACCAATGCAACAATAAAAGTGGATTTTAATACAGTGAATAAAAAGAAAATCAGAAACATTGGTGATGTTACTACACAGGTAGTTAATCAATGGATAGAAGCATCAATTCCAATAAGTGAAGAGTTACGAAGCAATTTAAGCACCATCGAAAAATCCCTATTATACTACAGGCTTGAAAACCTCATAAAAGCTGAATAAATTCTAGACGTGTAATGATATCATGCAAGATCGGACTTCATTATACGTCTTTTTTTATTAAATAACCATGTCGATTACTGTCAATTGGTGGGATATTTATGTGGACTTAGATTCTGCAGATAAGGTACACTAGAAATTGAGAAAAGGAGGTAAGATTATTGTCGTATAAATATAGACTTTTCTTATTTTTTGTTTTTGACACAATAATTATTATTGCTGCTACAGCAATGAGCTACTTCCTTCGATTTGATGGGAACATTCCAGTAGAGCATATACATAGCATTCCTTATACAGTCGGACTGGTTTGGTTTACAACACTAATATTGTTTTATATGACTAAACTATATTTGCGAGTTTGGCAGTATGCAAGTGTAGGAGAGCTTATTTCAATTGTTAAAGCAGTAACAGTTTCAATAGGACTAGATGTGTTTTTGTATTATTTTCTTAAAGTTTTTGGTGTTAGCGTTATTATTCCACGATCTATTTTTCCGATAACATGGATGACCATTATCTTAAGTATTGGTGGATCTAGGTTCATTTGGAGAGTTTGGAGAGACAATTATATTAAGATTAAACCACATCACGGAAGAGCAATAATTGTTGGTGCCGGTAAAGCTGGCGCTCTTGTAGCTCGTGAATTAAAGCATACTATGGACGCAGATATTTATCCAATTGCATTTATAGATGATGATCCTTCCAAGTTAAAACTTGAAATAGCAGGTTTGCCAGTGGTTGGAACAAGAAAAGATATTGAAGCTGTGGTAGAAAAATATGAGATAGCAACCATTATCATTGCTATACCATCAATATCCCGAGAACAAACGGCAAAACTGATTGAAATTTGTAAAAGGACAAGTGCACACATTAAACTATTGCCTCTGGTGAGTGATGTTATCCAAGGCAAGGTTACCATAAACTCGATAAGAGATGTTCATGTGGAAGACTTGCTAGGCAGAGATCCTGTTGAAGTAGACATGGAAGAAATTACAGGATATATCACTGGTAAAACAATCCTTGTCACTGGTGCTGGAGGTTCTATCGGTTCAGAACTTTGTCGACAAATTGCACCGTTTAAACCGAAAAAACTTTTACTTTTAGGACATGGTGAAAATAGTATCTTCGTGATAGAAAATGAATTAAAACGACTTGTTCCTTCTTTACATTATGAAACATTAATTGCCGATATTCAGGATCGCAAGAGAATAGAAGAGATATTTGAAACTTACCTCCCAGAAGTAGTATTTCATGCTGCAGCACATAAACATGTGCCACTTATGGAAAAGAATCCAAAAGAAGCAATAAAAAATAATGTGTTTGGTACAAAAAATGTGGCGGAAATGGCTGCGAGGTATAATACCAAACGATTTGTACTTATTTCTACAGACAAAGCAGTCAACCCAACAAGTGTCATGGGCGCAACAAAGAGAATGGCAGAATCAATTGTGCTAGGACTTAACCGAAGCTCAACTACAAAGTTTGCAGCCGTTCGTTTTGGTAACGTTCTGGGAAGTAGAGGTAGCGTGATTCCCCATTTTAAAAAACAAATTGAGTTAGGTGGACCTGTTACAGTGACACATCCTGAAATGGTCAGATATTTTATGACCATTCCTGAAGCAGTCCAGCTTGTCATTCAAGCGGGTGCGATTGCAAGTGGTGGGGAAGTGTTTGTACTGGACATGGGACAACCTGTTAAAATTGATCAACTTGCACGCGATTTAATAAAATTATCTGGATTTGAACCAGATAAAGACATACATATTGTTTACTCAGGAATTCGTCCGGGTGAAAAATTATATGAAGAGTTACTAACTGATGAAGAAGGTACGGCTGCAACGAAGCATGATCGAATTTTTATTGGAAAACCTTCAAATATCTCAGTAGAAGAGTTGGCATTTACGTTGAAACGATTAGATCTTCTTACGAAAAAAGCAGAGAATAGCGAACTTACAGATGAATTACGGGTTCTGCTTTTTGGTGAAGTTTCGAGCAACGTTCAGCATACAAAAAGCCACATACTCGAACCAATAAGATAAGTAGAATTAATAGTAATATTGGCTTGGAGGACTACAATGTATAAATGGGCTATTTTTTCACTAGTTACCCTTATTTTTCTACTAACCCCGTTCAAACGGGGATTATTTTTTAACGAAGATTTGTATTTAATTAATTCTCTTTTGTTTGTAGCTTTTCTCACATTGTTAATTTCATTCTACAAGAAAACTGATTTGCTTCGTCAATACATGAACTCTTACTTACTTGTATTGATTATCCCATTCTTTTACTTGTGCTCTTTTTTTATATCAGAATCTCCTTATAGTGCTCTACAGGCAACTTTTCGATGGGTATCATTTTCCGTTTTCTTTTTATTGATCTTATTTATTAGACAAGAAAAACGGTTGGAGACATTTTTGCCTTATGTTTTTTATGTTTTAGGGATAATGATTGCTGGTTTTTCTTTTGCAGGTTTATGGGGAGTAATCGATTATAAAGATGTGGTCTTGGATAATAGACTTTCAGGTGTTTTTCAATACCCGAATACTCTCGCAGCAGTCCTATGTTCATTTTGGTTATTTGCACTTGTTATGTTGAGTAGCAATAAGCTTACGATAAAAAAAGTCATTTTTTATAGCTTGCCGTTAACAGCTTTTTCGACAATTTTATTTGCTTCCTATTCTCGAGGAACACTTTTGATGTTTCCGCTTGCTTGGTTTATCGGCTTAATTCTCTTACGCCTGGATCAACAAATAACCTACACCCTATATTTGATTTATTCACTAATTGGTGGAATCATTGTTTTTTCTCAGTTACACACTCCTTTAGAAATAAATAATTTTTCATATGTGGAAGTTGTTACTCTACTATTAATATCTCTAATTGTTACTGGATTAATAGCTATAACACATGTGATATTTACTAAATACGGAAACAAAATAAAAATGGTTAGTAGGAAAAGGTACAAGTTGATTTTACCTGTAGGTATAATTGCTTCCTTCTTATTGCTTGTTTTAGATATGGTAAAACAAGGTCTAATATATCGACTACTGCCAATATCTTTTCAGCAAAGATTAACAGCTACTAATTTTGATGAATATAGTGTATTGGGTAGATTTACATTCACCAAAGATGCTTTTGAGATGCTTAAAGACTCTCCTATATTGGGATATGGGGGAAATGGTTGGAAAGTGATTTTTACACAATACCAACAATTGGCTTATTGGAGCACAGAAGTTCATAATGGCTATTTAGGTATATTATTGGATATCGGATTTGTAGGTGCAATTAGCCTAATTTTAGTCTTAGTGTTATTCATTATACAAATAGCTAAAAATGTGAGAAACAATGAGAATGAAGATAAATCTTTGTTATCCTTAGCTACAATTCCGCCATTGGCGCTTTTCTTTATTCATTCGATAATCGATTTTGATTTCTCATATGGAACAGTTTGGCTTATTATTTTCTGGTTATTTGGTATGGGAGTTCAACTGACGCCATATTCATTTTCCATGCTTCGTAATGTTTCAATTATAAATAAACAGGTGTTTCAACGAAGCATTTATTTTGTTTTATTGCTTTGTATCTCATTGTCTACCATATATAACTTCCGGTTTTTAATGAGCCAATATACGTTAGATACGATAACCCAAGAGAAGGCTATAGCGGAAGCGAGATCGAAATTAGAGACTGCAACAAAGTATAATCCATATTTAACTGATTCGTTAATTAATTTGGCTTCTGTTTATATGCTCTCTTATAAACAAACCAAGTCGAAAGAAGAATATGAAAAACTAAAATTAACCACCGATAGAGTAATCAGATTAGAACCTCATAATGCACAAAATTATTACAAGATAGCAAGTATACTGCTTCAAGTAGGTGAGGGAAAAACTACTGATGAACTATTAACGAAAGCATTATCTTTTGATAGGTTTAACGTGGATCTTTACGATGCATTAATTAAAACGAAAATTGCTAGAATCCAACAGTCCATTCAAAACAAGGAAGTTGAAAGAGAAAAAGCTAAAAAATTAGCCGAAGAGAGTTTACAAATTTATACGAACTATGAAAAAGTATTTGAACCTGTGAAACAATTCTGGTTTTCAAATCGACGGCCAACTGAATTGTATGATGATACATATATTAGTGTAGCGCAAGCCTTACTTGTTAAAGGAGAATATGAAAAGTCAATTAAATTTCTGGAAAGAGTTAGTGCTAATTCTAAGTTTTATTCTGATTCGTTAGCTGTTCAGGCTGCAGCTTATGAAGCAGTGGGTAATATCGACACGATGAAGGGTATTGTTAATGGAAAGCAAAGCCAACAAAACTTCATTAACTCTTTGCAATTTAATCGAATGCTTGTTCGTGAACTGAAATAATAAACCACCACTGAAAGGAGGATGCTAATTGGGTATTATTGGCAAATTGTTAATATGTTTTACTTTAGTGGGATACCCGGTCCAATATTCAAATTCTGTTCAAAGTGGTTACAATTCGAATGATTCATATGTGTCTGATTACATTACTCTACTTAATGAGTTTCCAGTAAATAAACAAGGAGAAGGGTATGAACCATCTTTTCCGGGAATTTCAGAACAACCTATGACTTATGGGCTTTTGCTATCCTCTGAATCATTACATTATATGGTATCTCCAAATGAGGATAGTAAGGTAAGGATTAAGGCATCTACTAAATGGTTACTCCAAAATATTGACTTAGATCAAGATGGTTTCTTGGGATGGGGGCTCCCGCAGGCTTGGGACGCGTTTGGTGATGGTTCTGTAAATCCAGAAAATCATCCTTACACGATTACAACGGCAATTGTAATGCAGGGTTTATTAGATGCGTTATCAATTCCTTCCTTCTGGAATGCTGAAGAGCAATCGGAAATAAAGAAATCGTTAAAGACTATTAGTATTCAATGGAGTAATAAAGCTTGGAGTGAAACTCCTGATGGGCACGGATTTTTTTGGTATAGCCCTAGAGTAGAAGATGCGCATTTTTGTCCTAATGTATCTGCTATGTTTTTAGGGATGCTCTCACGTGTGCTAAAAGAGCATAGGGATATCTTTGATGCTAAAGAGGTATCTTTTATCAAAACCAGAGTGGATTCCGCAGCAAAATCAATTGTGGACAAAATGATATCTAGAAATGGGCTGCCGTATTGGAATTACATTGCATTACCAAATGTATTTAATCAAAATGAACCAAATGATTTGGTTCATCACGCATATATCCTTTGGGGAATGGAATTATATCGAGATTCTGGAGGCCCAATAAAGATTACTTGGACTACTGAACAAGCATTAAAATCATTGGATTCGTTTTGGAAAGACGGAAAGATATTTGATTATCCAATGGACCAAAAATATACGGGGACTATGGAATCATATAATGTAAGACCCGGGATATTATGGGGGCCAGGGATGATGCTTGCTGTTTATGCAAGGTATGGGGATGGTGTGAGGATTAAAAATACGCATGAAGAAATAATTAAGACATATGGCCCTCTATCTCAATTACACATATGGCCAGCATCTTTTTCGCAAGATCAGGTTTTTTACGCTCGATATGCAGCTCATATCCTATACGGATTAGCAATTAATACCTTCAAGAGGAAGTAAAAGATTAAGACGCCTGGATCATCCCAGGCGTCTTTTTTTAACGGATCTTATTTGTGTTTTGTTTACAACAAAGTAGCTTTAAGGCAATCTGCTACACTTTCTTGTTTTTCCCGTTCCATAGTTGGCCATATTGGCAGACTCAATACTTCTGATGCTAATTTTTCAGAGATTGGCATAGATACTTGTTGAGATTCATAGACTGGGAGACGATGAACAGGTACTGGATAATAAATCATTGTATTGATACCCATTTCAGCAAGTTTCTGTTGTACTTCATCTCTTTTTCCACCCAAAACTCGAATGGTGTACTGGTGATATACATGTTTTCGATCGTCAGTTTCATAAGGCAGGACGATACCTGGAATATTACTCAACAGCTCTCTATAAACCTGAGCTACTTTCCTCCGTCCATCATTCCATTGGTCTATATGAGGAAGCTTCACTCGCAGAATAGCACCTTGAATTTCATCAAGTCGAGAGTTGTAACCGACCAATTCATTATAATACTTCTTCTTGGATCCATGTGAGCGTAGCATACTACTTACCTGTGCAATGTGATCATCATTCGTAACTAGAAGACCCCCATCACCATATGCTCCCAGATTTTTAGAAGGGAAGAATGAGAAACAACCTACATCCCCCAACGTTCCAAGTTTTTTCCCTTTATAATCTCCACCAAAACCTTGGGCAACATCTTCTACTATTTTTATATTGTGTCTGTTTGCCACTGCAAGCAATTCATCCATATCAACTGACTGGCCAAATAGATGGACAGGAATAATTGCTTTCGTTCGAGAGGTAATTGCCTTTTCTACTTGCTCCACGTCGAGGTTGTATGTTTTTTCATTAACGTCTACAAAGACAGGTGTAGCGCCAAGATGACTAATGGCTTCAGCAGTAGCAAAAAAAGTAAAAGGTGTTGTTATAACTTCATCACCTGGTTCAACACCAACAGCTTTTAGTCCAATGAATAATGCATCGGTTCCTGAATTAAGGCCAATCGCATGTTTGACTCCTAGATAGTTTGCAACTTCTTTCTCGAAGGTTTTTACATTAGGTCCCATAATAAATTGACCGGAGCGAAGTACATTTTGAATTGCTGGCATCAATTCATCCCATAATGAATCTATTTCAGGTGATAAATCAAGAATAGGAATATTCATTTTTAGTGCCCCTTCTTTTTAATAATTTTTTTTATTTTGACAGCAAAATACTGTCTGTACCAATTTGTTGATAGTTTTTGCCACACTTACATGTTGCGCTATTATTCGTAAAGGATAATGTTTCTCCACATTCGCAAACCCAACCAATTCTCCTTGCAGGTACACCTGCAACAAGGGCATGAGCAGGAATATCCTTCGTTACTACAGCTCCAGCAGCTACGAATGCCCATTCGTGAATAGTAACACCACATACAACAGTTGAATTAGCACCTAATGAGGCTCCACGCTTTAAAGTCGTAATCGCATAATCGTTACTAGTGTTTCTCGGGAATGCTGAACGAGGAGTCTTTACATTAGTGAATACACAACTCGGTCCACAGAAGACATCATCCTCTAAAATAACTCCCTCATATACAGACACATTGTTTTGGATCTTTACATTATTTCCAATACGAACATTGTTCGCAATAAATACATTTTGTCCAAGGCTGCAATTTTCTCCAATGATAGACTTGCTCATGACATGAGAAAAATGCCAAATCTTTGTTCCTGTTCCAATCTGAGCTCCTTCATCAACAAAAGAAGATTCATGTACATAATAACCCATTAATGCTCACCCTTCATCAACTTAGTAACTTGCTCTAAGATCCTTACAACTTCTAATCCGTTATTTCCATCAGATAAAGGAGTTTGTCTGCTCTCTATGCATTCTAAAAAGTGTTTGCATTCTAAAGTAAGAGGGCGATCAGACCCCTTACATACTTCAATCGTTCCTTCATCAATATTAGCTAGGCTTTCTGAAATACGTTTTTGATGTAAAGTAACAGCTTGTGTTTCCTCATCATAAACAATCATACCCTCTGTCCCGATAACAGTTAGCCCACGTTTCATTTGTGGCCATAACCAAGAAGTATGTAAATGTGCAGTAATGTCATTTTCAAATCCTAAATGTACATAAACGTCATCTTCTATTCCATTTTGAAGAATAGCTTGTCCTGCTACAGTTATTTGTTTAGGTGGTTCTCCGACTAAGTATAGGAAAACAGCGAGGTCATGAACACCAAAACTCCAGAAGACATTCTCAACAGAACGTACCCTACCTAACTTTAACCTTTCTTGATGCAAGCTCTTGAGGGAGCCAATTTTTCCGCTTTCAATGATTTCTTTAATCTTATGTATAGCAGGTTGATGTAACAGTAAGTGACCTACCATTAAAATGCACTTGTTAGTTTCCGCTAAAATGATTAGTTCTTCTGCATCATTTACTGATAGAGTAATCGGCTTCTCAACGAATACGTCCTTTCCAGCTAATATCAGTTCTTTGGCAATGGGTGCATGCGTGTGGGCGGGAGTGGCTATAACAAATGCATCGGCAATCGAAAGTGCCTCTCGATAATCCTCAAAGAATGGAATATGGGTATACTGCTCAGCAAGAGAATTCCTAAGGACTGAACTGGCTTCTGCAACACCTGCTAAAGCTCCAAGCTCATCAAATGATTTCACCAAATTTTTCCCCCATTGGCCAGCACCAATGACAACAACTTTGCCCATTTTATACCTTCTTTCATTATGTACTGATTCAAAGAGCTTCCCATTGTCTACTTTAACTTAAATCACGGTTATTATCCAACGGATTTATAAAGAGCGAATTGATACTTATCTAAAATAAAATTGTAATGATAAAAGATTCGTAGGAGGTAGATAGATATAAAGGCATATAGATGGGTTATTCCATGGCGGGTTAAGCAGAAATACTGAATAGATTTATGGAATGGTGACACCTTCCCAACGGTTGGGGGAGAGTGTCTTTTTTACTATGAATATGTACTTTTTACAAATTTTTATATTTTGTGACATAAGTACTGAATTATTATTCGACAACATGGTATTATTTACTAGTAATTAGCAGTAATCATATTTTTTGTAAAATTATTACGGTTTTAATAGGAAAATAGGAGGAGATTATGGGAAAGAGGAATACGAGTAAAAAAATTGTATCAGCCATTCTTTCAACCAGTTTAGTTCTTTCGTTGGTTAATGGAGCATTTGCTGAGACGAAAAATCCGACATTATTCGCAACTTCGAAAAACGTTTCTACAGTAGAAAATGCTGACGTAGAGTCAAATCAAACAAAAGAAGCCAGAATAAGTACAATTACAACTACAAACGGGACCATTTCTGTTAAATTAACAAAGGCTCCCGAAAAAGATCCTATATTAGAAGACTTCGGTTTTACCAAAAAAATTGATGAGAAAAAAGAAGAAGCGCTAAAGGTTAGCTCTTTTACGTGGGATAAGGCCAAAAAGACTGCAGTGTTTACTTTCAAACCAATCACATCACAGAAAAAAGAGCAAAAAGTAGCAATTTCCGTCAACTACAAGGGTTCAAAGAAAACGGCAAAAGCGTTTTATATTGCTGCAAAGGACGCTGTTGTTGATAAAGTAGAAATCGTCAACAATGCGAACGATGCGAACTTGACCCTAAACTCTATTGATGATGCCAAGCTTGTACTGGCTGCGATTGCGAAAGATAAAGATGGAAAATACATAACTGGCAAAAAAATCACGTGGAAATCGGAAAACAAGGCAATAGCCACTGTAGATAGCACTGGTAAAGTTACAGCCAAAAAGGAAGGAAAAGCAGTTATTTCTGCCACTATCGATAAAGTAACAGCAACGTTTGAAGTTACTGTCATTTCGATTCCTGAACCTTCGCTGGAACTTGGAAATCTCTCGCTGAATGAAACAGCCGCCAATGACGGCAGCATTAACGGGGCGCAAGTAGTTACCTTGAAAAATGGAAAGTTTGCTCCAGATCTTACTGTAAACGATATTAAGATCAGTAGCCTACCAGAGGGATTAGGTTATGAAGTAAAGCGAGATAGTGATACGAAACTGACAATCTCTTTTACCGGGAAAGCCGTAAAACATACTGTGGCAGATAGTAAAAAAGATGTGACGATTACTGTTGGAAAAG
Organism: Brevibacillus nigriterrae; assembly: GCF_049846925.1. Classification (NCBI taxonomy): domain Bacteria; kingdom Bacillati; phylum Bacillota; class Bacilli; order Caryophanales; family Paenibacillaceae; genus Brevibacillus; species Brevibacillus nigriterrae. The sequence goes on along the minus strand of NZ_JBNCMT010000005.1, from coordinate 122,471 downwards.
GAATGATCATTGGGGCTACAAAGGATATTATTACTCCTTCCTTTACAATTAACTTTACAGACCCTGTTGTAATTATACCTCCGAATTTACCGGAAGCTCCTTCTCTTACCTATGCAAACGGTGATTTTAAAGAATCTGCCAACAATGATGGTTCCGTTTCAACAACGAAGTTGGTTACTTTAACTGGAAGCAACAATTTTGTATCCGGTCCGTTCGTGGCAGGTGTACATTATAATGCAACCAATGTTCCTGCTGGGTTAACACTGGTTGTTACGAGAATCAATTCGACGCAAGTGACAATCGGCTTTACGGGTAAAGCGGATAATCACGCTAATGCTAATGATGCGTCCAATGTTGCTATTCAATTCCTGAATGCAGCCTTCACGTCAGGGAATGCTGCAGGGGTTACCAATTCATCAAAAAGCAATCTTGTCATTGATTTTAGCGATGTAGTTACTTTTTGGAGGCAGGAACCTACGGGCCGTCGTCTTCTTCTTCCAAACAAACTATTTCCGGAAACGTAGTGATTAGTAGTCCAAATGTTACATTACGCAATACGATAATTACCGGAAATCTTTTGTTAAGTGAAGACATCGGTGAAGGGGACGTGACTCTTGATGGTGTTGAAGTACGGGGCAATACCATTGTAAAAGGTGGCGGCGCCAACAGTATTCACTTCAATAACACGGTTCTCTTAACGGTCATTGTAAATAAAAACAATGGAGCCATTCGTATTGTTGCCAGTGGTTCAACCCGGGTAACAGAGGTACAACTAGAATCTACCGTTAAGATTCAGGAACAGGGACTTTCAGAAGGTAGTACTGGATTTGAGAACATTACAATAAAGGAAAGCCTTCAAGCGATTGATCCGAATGCGAAAGTCGAATTAATGGGAGATTTTGATACAGTCAATTCTCGTTCAACGAATATTCGAATTGATCTTGCTGCCGAAACAGACATTGCAACCTTAATATTAAATGCAGCCGCTGCCATTCTTGGCCCTGGTCGGATTGATACGGCAGAGATTAATGCGAACGGATCAACACTGTCTACCATGCCACAGAACGTCGTTTTGGATAATGGGGTAGATAGTGTTGAAATTGATGGCGAAGATTATAACGACGATATTTCGAATAATCTAGATGCTACGTTAACAGAGATACATGCAACCCAGTCAAGCATTGATGTGGAGTTTGATCGTATTGTAACCGGAGAAACAATAGCAGACTTTGATATTGAGGCTACCTTGGGAGGAGAGCCGTTCACCCTTACTAACCTGGAGTATGATTCCAGTCGCAACCGTTTTACCTATAACCCAATCCCTCTAACCGATAATATTGACAAAGAACTGAATGTATCAATTACCCCCAAAGCGGAATCACAGAAGGTAAGGGGGAATAAGGTAGAATCTGCAGTTATATTGAAGAATGGATTCTCAGGAAGAATTACCGATGTATCGGCAATTGGTGTCGCAGGAATAACTGTTAAGTTTAGAGAAGGAGCTGGCTCAACGTCAGGGGAAATCGTCGGAGAGGCTACGACAGATAGATATGGTTTCTATTCCATAAACCTTGCCCCAGGCACCTATACAGGAGAGTTTGTGAAAAATGGATACATCACTTCCTATATGGTGGCAGTAGCTCCATCTGATATTTTTAATAAAGATCAAAATGGGACAGCCATTCGAGGGGCTGCATCCAATGAAGTGAAGATCATGTTAAGTTGGGATGAGCTCCCACTTGATATCGATTCCCACCTAGTGGGACCATCGGCAGATCATTTCGGCGAGTTTCATACCTGGTACGGTGACAAAACATATAGATACGGGGATGTCATTTATGCTGATTTAGATTGGGATGATACGAGATCATATGGTCCAGAGACGACAACCATCCGAAAACTGGTAAATGGGACTTACAAGTTCTATGTCCATAACTTCTCACAATCAGTGGATCCAGAGGCAACGACGCTGAGGAACTCCGGCGCAAAAATTAAGGTGTTTAGAGGAAATGACCTAAATCCAATTAAAGAGATGGTAGTCCCGGTTGGTAGTGGCGATGAGTTATATTGGAATGCGTTCGAAATGGATGTCAGTGATAACGGTGAGTCTATATCGATTAAAGAAATCAATGAGTTGCAAGATGCAGTAAATGATATGGATGCTCCGTATGTCAGTAGGGTTGCTGCCTATGATAACGATGGAAATGATCGACTGAATCCAGGTGACAAGATTAGCTTAACTTTTTCAGAAGATGTTTCCGAAGAATCACAATCAGCCGTAGCGTCTGAGTTGGCGAATGCACGGAAACTAGGAGCCGTTGAAACACCGGCAGTAGTCACTTGGAAGAGTAATCGTGAAATGGAAATTGTCTTGGGAGCAGGTGCCACAATTGAACCTGGCCAATGCATGACCATACCGCGAGCACTTCTTTTTGACCCACAGGGAAATAGGCCTGAAGAGGATGTATTTATAGAAATACCGGAACAATTAATGATTTCCGCTGTTGAAGTAGGTAATGAAGAAGAACTTCTACATGCATTAAACAATCTCGAAATCAGGGCTATTGAGTTGACACAGAATATTGAGCTACAGGAACCACTTACAATAAATAGAAAAATCACAATTGATGGAATGTCTTATACACTAAAATCTTCTGGATACCATCAGATTTATTCAGATGATGTAGTGTTCAAAAATATCAGATTAAATACAGGACTTCACGTAAATGGTAATAATGTACTGATCAGTAAAGTTTCATTAGGTCCTTCCTTATTTGAGAATCCTGATTGGAAATACGGAATAAAGATTGAAGGTGGGACATCTATCATCATTCGTGAATGCAGCTTTGTCAACATCCTAGGAAAAACTTCAATTGGTATAGTCGATACAGCAGGCAGTACAGGAACTTCTTTTAAAGTAGAGGATTCGACATTTAGTGGAGGATACGCAGGGATTGTAACCGAGGGAGCAACAGAGGTAAAAGCAGAAAGAAATAGATTCGTACATTTAATGCATGCCATCTACTTGGATAAGGAATCTGTTATTAACGAGGGTAATATATATGGAAATACCATTAGTGATCCTCGTAATTTACCGACTGAAGTAGAAGGCGATGGTATTTCTGTAAAAAGTGGCACGCCAGCAGTTGTAAAAACATGGCTGCGTGATAATAACTCCTTTGAAAACATCATTCCAGGAAGAGAAGTAGTAGAAATAGGAGTTGTACCACCGGGATATGTTACTAGTGTAATGAAGTATCCTGATCCAGGGAAATTATGGATTGACGTTCATGAAACAACGTTAGACGTGATGCAAAACGCCTTATCTGCAAAATACAAGGATACAGATGGTGTTGAAAAAACAGCAGAAGTGATTGTTACCCAAAAGGTTGATGAAAACCAACAGCCAGTTGAAAATAGCTACGATGTAACCATTGTGGGAGCCATTCGAGGTGTCGAGTATACGCTAGTATTGGCTGATGAAATAGTCGCCCTGAAGGATGTAAATCTAAACGTAAGCTGGGAAGATTTCTCAGAAGGAGCAATACCAATTACCAATGTTTATCCGACTCAAATAGTAGGGGTAATCATAGTTATGGCAGAAGGGACTACTGCAGAAGATTTGGCTGGTGCACTATCTGTGGAATATATTGATGCAGAAAATGTTCTCCAAAAAGCCCCAGCTACTGTAAGTCAGGTTACTGATGAAAGTGGGCAACCGATTGAAAATAGGTATTCAGTTGCTATAAAGAATCCAACTCAAGATGTCGAGTATATGCTGGTCTTATCAGAAGGGTTTGAAGCATTGCAAGGAGTAGATCTGGGAGTAAGCTGGTCATCTGAGCAAGCTGGAGTAATACACAATGTGAAAATTGGTGAGCAAATTGGAAAGCTCAAAATTTACACAGAGGGAATAAGCATAGAAGCTTTACAAGATGGCCTAGCTGTCACGTTCACAGATTCTGATCAAACGGAGAAGGAAGCAGAGTTTTCGATTACCCAAGCAGTCGATGAGGATGGTCTACCTCTGCCTGAAGTGTATGATGTAACTATCGAGAATGCAGCAGCTGATGTTGTCTATACACTGACGTTTTCTGAAGAAGATGAAATTGAATTTAGCTGGGAAGCGCCGGAAGAAGTAGTGGTAATTGAGAGTGTTACCGAAGAAGAGACAGTAGGAGAATTTAAGATAGTTGCAACAGATACTACTGCAGAAGCATTGGAAGGTGCCCTCTCAGCCACATATGTAGATGTAAATGGACAATCACAACCTGCTGTTGTTACAGTGACTCAAGCTCTCGATGATAATTCACAACCAATTGTGGACACCTATATTGCTGTAATCGAAAATGCAAACACTGGTTTGAATTACAACATTCTTTTAGCCGATGGATTCGAGGCAATCGAAAATGAGGATATGATCGTAAGCTGGGAATCCGTTCCCGAACCGGTGATTTCCATTACGAATGTAAGTGAGGAATCAGAAATAGGGAATGTGAGAATTACTGTTGCTGGAGCAACTACTGCTGAATTGGAAGCAGCACTTACTGCAAAGGATGAAGCGGGCAATCCAGTAGTGGTGGCGGTAACACAGGCTGT
>NZ_JBNCMT010000005.1:0-117772 GCF_049846925.1 Brevibacillus nigriterrae | reverse complement strand
AATTACTGTTGCTGGAGCAACTACTGCTGAATTGGAAGCAGCACTTACTGCAAAGGATGAAGCGGGCAATCCAGTAGTGGTGGCGGTAACACAGGCTGTTGAAGAGGATAATGAACCAATTCTTGATACCTATATTCTGACACTTACCGGAGCAGTAGAAGGTGTCAACTATACAATAGAACTTTCCGATGGCTTGCAAGCGGCAGAAGGCGTTGATCTCGTAGTAAGCTGGGAATCCGTTCCCGAACCGGTGATTTCCATTACGAATGTAAGTGAGGAATCAGAATTAGGGAATGTAAGAATTACTGTTGCTGGAACAACTCCTGCTGAATTGGAAGCAGCACTTACTGCAAAGGATGAAGCGGGCAATCCAGTAGTGGTGGCGGTAACACAGGCTGTAGGAGAGGATAATGAACCAATTCTTGATACCTATATTCTGACACTTACCGGAGCAGTAGAAGGTGTCAACTATACAATAGAACTTTCCGATGGCTTGCAAGTGGCAGAAGGTGTTGATCTCGTAGTAAGCTGGACAAACTAAACATAGAATGATTTTCTAATGACGTTCGAACTATCGAACGTCTTTTTTTTTATAAAAAAGAAATCGATATCCCAACTTCCGCCCTATTTCCTTACCATAATTTTCTGGATATAGTGATGATAGATTCATAGACTACATTCGACATTCGTAATTCGACAAGAGAAAGGACGGGAAGGGAATGCAACGTAGTAACAAGGCAATTTCAATCTTCTTATCCGCACTACTAGTATTTTTGATGATGGTGCCGTTAACTGCACAAGCTGAGGAAACTGTTCAGAAGAAACTTTTTCATCTAGTGGGAGAGTTTAATGTTCCGGATGGACAGAATGCAGCAGATTTTGCAAATGCATTAGAGGTTACAGCCAAGAGTGGCGATCAAATCTTTACAGCGAAGTTTGCGACCAAAGGAGACGGTCAATACACCGTTGATGCCCCGGTTGCAGGCAGATATTTTTTTGATCTTCGTCCAAAAGGTGAGACAAGCCCTGAAGGGACAACCTATACGAAAGACACCATCTACGTTGCAGTTGATGTAGAAGGTGTGGATACCAGTTGGACGATTACAGGTGTTTCCGGCAAGTTTCAAGGGAAAGCCGATGTGACTACCTCTGAAACTGGAACCAGCTTTGTGGTTGGAGATACAACACTCTATGTAGTTCCGTTTGCAGGAGAACAAGGTGTATCGATGACCGAGCCGGCTGTGAATGTTCCTGCGACAGGTGTGAAACTGGATCAATCTTCGGTAAAAGTAGCGTTGGGAACAACGGCGACATTGGTTGCAACAGTTGAACCGGATAATACAACGAACAAAAATGTAACTTGGGAATCAAAGGACACAACCATCGCTACGGTAGACAAGGGTGTGATCACCCCAGTGAAGGTCGGAAAAACGACTGTTACCGTAACTACGGAAGACGGGAAGTTTACAGCAAGTGCGGAAGTAGAAGTAACGGAAGCCGGAAAAGCAGAGATTTCAAAGCTGAAAGCAACTCCAACCTCCGTCAATCTCAAACCTGGTAAAACGAGACAATTGAAGGTGTTTGGAATTACAAAAGACGGCAAACAAAAGGACCTAACCAAAGCTTCCACAGGAACAACCTATGAAAGCAGCGATTCCACATTAGTTACGGTTAGTGCTGATGGATTGGTGAAAGTAGAGAGTGGAAAAAAAGGGAAATCAAAAGACAAAGACAAAGATAAAGATAAAGACAAAGGCAAAAAATCGGAAGTAACGATTACAATCAAGAATGGTGGAAAAACCACGACTGTTCGAGTGAAAATTACCTAATCTCATGAACGCAAAAGGCACCTGTATAATTGCCAGGTGCCTTTTTCTTATTCGAGTTGTACATCATACGTCTAGAGTAGTTCCGGAGACGGATGATTTTGCGGTATGAGTGAAAACAATCTGGAAGACAGTTACATTATCCTCCGAGGTGACATGAATACTGCCGCGATACTTCTTGACGATTGCATTGACAATGGACAATCCTGCACCGCCATTTGATTTTTTTGTCGTAAAACCCAGGTCAAACAACCTGCTCATATATTGTTGGGGTATGGTAGGCCCCGAATTCCGGATAAGAAGCAATTCTTCCTGACCGTTATCGAGCCATGACATATGAACCTCTTGTGAAACGGGGTCTCCTTTTGCCGCCCGAATGGCATTATCCAGTAAGTTCCCCAGTAGTTTAATCGTATCAATTGATTTCATGTGACTGAATTGACGTGTCGTTTGAACATCGTATGTGAAAATGAGTTTATTAGCCAAACAGTATGCCATTTTGGTCTGCAGAAGATAGGCGACAGCAGGATCATTAATTTCCGTATTGGTTAGCCTCGCAAACTGTCGGTAATGTGTATCCGTATGGGAAAAAATCTTTTCTACATAGTTGCTTGCCTTTTCGTACTCTTGCTGTTTCAGAAGCTCAAGAATTGCTTGATAGTGCATGGATTCTTCGTTTTGGATCGAGCGGAGCGTATGCATCATATCGTCAATACTTTTGAGATAGGGATCTTCTGTTTCGATCATTACACTTTTCTTCTTAAGCGATAAGTATCTGGTAAACACAATTACGATCAAAATGAACACAATCAGCATGACCGGGATGAGAATAGGAATGTTATGTATCTTCACCACATCGAGCTTGTTTTCATCAGCAAGATAATAGTGAGTAGCAGTTGATAAAATTACGAGTAGCTCCACCATAATAAACACAACTAAAAGTGAAAGATAAGTATTAAGCTTGGAAAAGGAAAAGAGGCGAATCAAATTTAAATTGAAACGCCTTAGTATCCAGGAGAAAACAAGACTAAGAGCAAAAATGCTCCACATGGCAGAATACAAGTAGAGTGGATTAGCCATGATTTCATTAATTCCAATATGGAGAAATTGAAATAGCAGAAGAACCATAAATTCGATTGCAACAAGCATTACAAAGGAGCTTGCACTGATTAAACCAGTCGTTAGAAAAGGGAAATTGAAAAGGTACCGAATAAGCAGATTCATGATCACAAATAATGTAACAACTTTAATCTCGTAGATTACGCCAAAAAAATCGAATAGAAAAACAGAAAAAGCGTAGCTCAGGGCAAAAATGGTAACTTGACGCCATCTACCCTGTAGAGGTTGATTAAATAATGTCAAGCCTACTACTAAAATTACAAAAGCTTCAGGTACATTCATCAAAAAAAACTGAGTCAATGAATCCATTCCCTATTCCTGCTTTCATTCCCAACAGCACTACCAGCCCATTTTTTGAATTAGTTTGAAAGTGAGAGGATGGAGTAATAAAGCTTGCAACAGAACAGCCAGTCCCATAACCAACATAATAGGGGAATATCCAATTGCTCCTAATACAAAGGCAATACCTGCACAAAACCCGAGTATGATAAATGCTTTACGTCGATTTTGTCGTATCTGTTCCGGTTCAAATTCAAAATAGGTGTGTTTGGCTGGGGCATGTTTACGATTTATGAGAAACGATGTAAGAAATAATGCAAATGTTACTAAGTATAAGTATAACCCGTTTTGAATTGCGAAAGAAGAAGTTAACCAACCTATTGAAAATAATAGAATATTGCCGAAAATCATACAAGACCAAGGATTTTTAAAATGTACACCACCAGTAAAATTCCGAAGAAGTGTATAACTGACAGAGGCGAATGCCACGGTTGTAAAGCACCCCATGAATAATGCCAATATTAGAAGAAGCAGGGTGTTCAACGTATTTAACATCATAATTTCAATGCCGTGTGAAATAACTCCAACCGAGTGAGGACTTCCGTTAGCTTTTACTTGTCTTGCGATGCGAATAGACAGATTCTCAATAATACTCATCAGTAGTAACCTCCATCCTTATTTGCAAGATTAGCGAGTAGTATGAAAAAGGAGCCCGCGATCGTCTCGCAGACTCACTTCAGTGATTATTCTTCTCGAAGATGTGGTGGAGTTGGTTCGTAAATGTGTAATGTACAAAGGATTCCTACAGCATGCATAGATGAAATAACCGCAGCAAGAGCACCAATTGCATTCATTACTTTGTGTTTCATTCCAATGCCTCCTTTGAATCTATTAATTTGTACACTTTCATAGTATAGATAAAATTGGCAATAATCAACATATTTTTACAATTATTTGTAAATTATTTATCCAACTCTTTTCTTTTGTCTATTTGTCTTAAGTAACATATAATTATTGGGATAGATAAAGAGTAAATTAAGAAAGAACAGGAGAAGGAAGGGACAAAATGAAGAAATATCTTATGGGATTGTTGGCTTCAGCGATGGTAATCACTACCGTGGCAACCACTACTGCCATTACGCCTGTTCATGGGGAAACCAATCCAACTCCCGCAGCGACACCAACGGTTCCAAAACCCGAACTGTATCGTGGAATCAATGCCTCAGGGCAAAAAATAAATACCGGTGAAAAAATTGTGGTGCAGGCGACGAATGAACCCATCACTTTTTATGCAAGTGCGATGGGAAGTTGGGTATTATCTGGAACTCAACAATCTGCCAAAAATACGCAAAGTTTTACTGCCACGATTCCAACAGATTATGCGGGATATATTCTAACCCTAACCTATACTCCCAATGATGCTGGCGAGAGTAACAAGTATGTTGTACAAATTGAAGTGCCGCCAAATCCTAGCCCTCAACCAAAACCTAACCCAAACCCTGGATTGCCTATTAATGATCAATCAAAGGCAAAAATTGATATCGTTGCAAGAGGGAACTCGGATTCTTCCTATCAAATCGAACAAAGTGATCTGGAATCCAGCAACGATCTGATTACTGTGTTTCAGGCACCCATTTATGACATCTGGTTGACTACGAGTGCCAATCATTTCCGCTATGGCAATCGCTATGATGCGGAAGAAGGATCAGGCGTATGGGCAGTTAATAAAGTGATTGTAGACAAATCGTATTTGAACTGGGATCAGACAGCCTTGCAATTATCTCGTTTTGGTGCTGGATATTATGATGTGCAGTATATATCTAATGTTGATTCGAAGGTGGTTTGGTCTCGAAGGGTTCGTTTAAGCAATTCGGCCCTAAGCTTGAATGATTATTGTACGTCAGGTGAAACAGGGGCAGCAATGCCAGTCAATTCGATGAAACTGGTAATGAAGGATGGAACACAGATTGGTCACAATAGTATCAAGAAGATTGAAAATAGATCAGATCTTAACCAATTCACTGAGGTTACATTACTAGCCGATCATGCGGTCAAAACCGGTTTGAAAAAGATTAAGAAAGATGGCTGGAAGTACTGGCTTCCGACAACGGCATGGAAATATGAACAGGTTGGTTTTGGAGAAGACCATTATTATGAAGATGCAAGAATAGGCTCCAGAAATGTTGTTGAAATCTTCTTCAATAGTACTGAAAAGCTGGCTACTTTCTCTACAGATCGAGAAAATGAGGGTGTATCTGCGATCGATCTGAAAGAAATTATCAAGAAGAACAAATACAAGCCTGGAAAGTACTCCATTAGAATCACCAACTACATGTACAGAGATGTTTGTTCTGAAACAGATTTTGATAATATTTACAGTAGAACGGAGAAAACAGGAAAGTTCTATGCAATGATCGAAATACCTGAGTAACGGGCTAAAACACCGCTTGATAGCGGTGTTTTTTCTGTTTCCAGAACACCCTTTCCAAACTCCAGGTATGTTTCGTTAGTTGCTACTTTTTTATATAGACGATGGATATTCATAATGGTAATATTTAATAAAGAGCAAGGACTATTGTCCTGTGAATATTTTACTAAATATTTCGGAAAAGAGAGGTGGGTCAAATGTCATTGCAATTGAAATCATTTCGATTATTTATGTTGGCCTTTATTCTTCTTGTTCAACTTGTAGCTCCGGCCACTGCACTGGCAGCTCCTGAATCAGGAGAAGATAACGGGTTTATAGGGAATGCAAAGGAACTGCTGGCAAATGAGACGGTTACTTCTGAAATCAATTCCAGGACAAGTGAGGACTGGTATTATTTCACCGCACCAGAGAGTGGCTCTGTAGTCGAATTTCTGTTGAAAAAGATCTCATATTCAAATACTTATATGTATGTCAATTTGTATGACGAATCAAATACAGGTAACTGGTCGGGGCTTGCCAGTACATATGTGACCGAAACTACTTATTGGGATATTAGTACCTATCTCAAACCGGGGAAACGATATTATTTGAAATTTACGAGTGCGGCTGGAGACGCATACAGTTACTACATGAGTACTCCACCATACGGGAGCACTAACGCGTTTCGAGGATCAGCGGAACTGTTGACTTATAACACAGATGTGATTGGAAAGATTGATGCAGAAACAAAAGCAGCCTGGTACACCTTAACTGCACCACCAAAGACCGGTGAATCAGTTCAACTTCTCTTATCAAATAGTAAGAATAGCACTGACTCAAAGTATTATTACTTGTACGATGCTGAAGCATATAGTAGTGGGTATGCCTATCTAACATCTGGTAGTGTTTACTCCGGCAATCAATCATTTGACTTGACCAAGTTTCTTAAAGGTGGCAAGAAATACTATATTAAAGTAACGAATGGCTATTCTTCTACTGGAAGTGAAGAATTTGGACTATATTTGAATGGTCCGGCAACGACACCGACGAAAACAGTGACAAGCTTAAGCCTTTCCCAAACAACAGCGACATTGAAGGTTGACGAATCAGTGAATATAAAGGCAACGGCTGTTTATTCTGATGGTACGAAAGAAGATGTGACAGCTAATTCCTCTACTAATTGGGTATCCGCTAACATGGCAATTGCAACGGCAGCTACAGGGAAAATCACTGGTGTGAAAGAAGGATCTACAACTGTAAATGTTTCATTCAAAGACAAGAAATCCACCATAACCGTAACTGTAACTAGCTCTGGTGGTGGGACTGGTACATTGGATCATTTGGAAGCAAGTGAGTCCAGTATTATACTTGCTCCCAAAGAGACACTTGATCTAGAGGTCTATGCGATCTATACCAATGGTGAAGAAAAGGATATCACAAAGGACAGATCAACAACATATCGAAGCAGTTCCAACAGCATTGTTAAAGTAACCAAAGGTGTTGTTCAAGCGCAAAATAAAGTAGGCACTGCAACCATTACGATTTCTTATCAAGGCAAAAAACTTGATATTCCAGTAGAGGTTACTAAAGCAGAAGTGGAATCTCTAGAACTATCCACTGAAAATGTGACATTGACTGCAGGTGAGGTTCACCAAGTGGAGTTGACAGCATTCTACACGGATGGTTCTGACAAAAATGTAACGGAAGATGCCAAATGGCTTACCGAGGATGACACTGTGGCGGAAGTTAATAAAGGTGAGATAATAGCTGTCGGTCAAGGTTTCACTACTGTTTATGCCAGATACGGTGGACAAGAGGTCGCTGTTAACGTTGAAGTTATTGGAGACTCTGAAATTATTGGCATAGAGGCAAACGAAAAGTCACTGAAGCTGGAAGTTGGGAAAGAAGCAGAAGTGAAAATCTATGCCAAATACGAAGATGGTAATACAAGAGAATTAAATGATGATATTACTTGGCGTTCCAAGAAAACAAGCGTTGCTACAGTTGAGGATGGAGTTATTACCGCAGTTGGAGTTGGTAAAACAGAAATTGTTGCGTCATATGAGGAGTTTGAGGTAAAAGTTTTGGTTGAGGTTACTGCTGGAAAAGAAATTAAGACCCTGACAATTACCCCCAAAACAAAAACCTTGTCTGTTGGTGGCACTTATCAAGCGAAGGTGATTGCAACTTATAAAGATGGTACCAAGGCTGATGTTACCAAAGATACTGAGTGGGCTTCCAAACGTGATACAATTGCCTCTGTCGATAATGACGAGTCCAAAGGATTGGTAAAAGCAATTGGAAAAGGAACAACAACAATAACAGCAAAAATTAGCAACAAAACAGCTACAATATCGATTACTGTTAAATAGAAAAAGACCATAACAAACGGCGTGCTTCCTCTGAAAGGTAAGTGCGCCTCTTTTTTCCGAATTTGGTATTGTGCCACTAGTGAGAAAGTTTTATTCTTAATCTAGTAAGATATTTCGACATAGAATAGGTGAGGGAAAATGAGAATTAGTAGATTACTGTTGTCGTTATTTGCATTTGTAATGATTTTTTCTACCGTTTTAAACCCGGTTATTGCTGCTTCTCAGGAAAGTGCAGTTGAGCAGGAAGCCACACTTGACCACCTCGAAGCATCAGTAACTGAAATTGTTCTTGCTCCGAAGAAATCAGTGGAATTCCAGGTGTACGCTGTATCCAAGGATGGAGACAAGGAAGAAAAACTGGACATTACCAAAAATGAAGAAACAGAATACGAATCAGGGAAAACTTCTCTGATTACGGTTGACCAAGGGAAGGCCACGGCAACCTCAAAATCAGGTGAAACGAAAATAACAGTTACCTACAAAGATCTTACGCTTGAAATCCCGGTAACAGTTTCCAAAACAGCAATCGTCTCGCTTGATCCAGTACCAACTGTTTTCGTCAACGTATCGAAAAAGCAAAAAGTTACAGTGAAGGCAAGACAAGCTGACAACAAAGCAGTCGATGTGACGAAGGACGTTGAGTGGAAAATCGATGATGAAGAAATTGCTACGATTTCAAAGGGTGAAGTAACAGGAAAAGCAGAAGGGACGGCTACCGTTACTGCTACTTATAAGGGAAAATCAGTTGACTTTGCTGTACAGGTAATCTCCGACAAAAAAATTAGCAAGCTAACAGCTTCCAAGTCCAAGGTAACAATCAGTGTTGATCAGGAAGCGGATGTCAAAATTACTGTTCAATATACAGACAAGAAGACAGAAGATGTGACAAGTAAGGTTTATTGGAAAGTAGATAAGGCTGATATTGTCGCAGTAGTGAATGGTAAACTTGTAGGCAAAAAAGCAGGTGTAGCCAAGGCAACAGCGAAGTATGCTGATAAAGAAGTGAAGATTACTGTAACGGTTGCATCTAGTGAATTGATTGATCGTCAGTCAATTAGCGCCAAAGAGCAGGTAATCATTGGCGGAATTATCTCGAAATATACGATTACCGGTAAAGTTGCCACAGGAAGTGAGCTCTCGGTTGACTTCAACGGCAAGAAAACTGAGGTAGAAGTTGACAGCAAAGGTGAATTTAAATTTACAGGTTCGGCTAAAGGTGGAATCAAGGATTTCACTTTGATTGCAGAGAAAGATGGAGTTCAAGAGACATACAAGGGTACTTTTGGAAAATAAGTATTCATAACCAGCAGTTCAGAAAAGGCAAATGATTCTCGATCGAGTCATTTGCCTTTCCTTTTGTCTTAACAGTAATTCTGCGTTGACTTACATTAGCAAAACATATAAAATGAGAGTTAATTGAACGGTGGTTAATTAAGTGACAACAATGAGGTGTCCGCTACGTGGGTAGAAAAGCTGTTGCGAAAGAATTGAATCGAGATCAAATACTGCAGGCGGCAAGAGAGCTATTTGTAACCAAAGGGTATCGTGAGGTTTCGATGCGAGGAATTGCCCAGGTGCTTGGATACAGTCATGGAGCGATTTACTACCATTTCAAAGACAAGGCTGAATTGTTCAATACACTGGTTGAACATGATTTCTATCAATTGAAGCAAAGACTTCAGGATGTACTGACAGAGGACATCCTGGATTTACATAGTCGAGTTGAGAAGGTAATGCTTGAATTTATCCGTTTCGGGTTGGATTATCCTCATCATTACGAAATCATGTTTTTGATTAATGATCCAGAATTGCAGCAGTACGCACAGCCAATCAAGGAGTCAAGTTATAGCCAGTTCTCATCAGTAATAGTAGAGGCTTGCGGAAAATTACTTGCACCAGATAAGCGGATCATCATTCCGTGGTTGACGTTACTTTCGCTGCAAGGCTTTGTTGCACATTATCTGCATGCCAAGATGAGTTTCGATGAGGTTGAGCATCTGGCAAAGGAACATATCAAGTTTATTTGCAAGGGATTATTTTAGTTTGTACCGTGGCTTCTAGAAATAGAAGCCTTCATTTTCGTAATAAATTGACCGGTGGTTAATAACAAGAAAAATGGGAGGGTTTTTTATGAAAAAGGTATTGGTTTTAGGTGCAACAGGTGGAATCGGGCAACCGTTGGTAGAAGAATTCGTTGGAAGAGGAATTTCGGTAATTGCCTTTGCCCGATCGAAGGATACGTTGCAAAACCTGTACGGTGGAAATCCGCGAGTCGAGACATGGACAGGAGATGCTCTTCATGCAGCAGATGTAATGGAAGCCTCTCGTGGAGTTGATACGATTTTTCACTGCGTCAGTATTCCCTATCCTGAATGGACGGAAAAATTGGAGCGGGTCGCTCGTAACATTCTTGAGGCGGCCAAAGCCAACGGATGCAAGGTCGTAATCATAGACAATATTTATGCATACGGGCGAAGACAAGCATCACGCATTGCCGAACAGCATCCAAAGAACCCGCATACATGTAAAGGTAAACTCCGATTGAAAGTAGAACAGATGATCCTTGATTCCAACAAACAGGGCATTCCCAGTCTTCATGTTCATTTGCCTGATTTTTATGGCCCGACTGGAGCTAATACGATGTTGAATGTCACCTTGCAAGCAATTGCTTCAAATCGGTTTGGGGGTTTCGTTGGGGATCAGTCGATTGCACGAGAGTATATATATTTGCCTGATGCTGCACGGGCAATTGCTGAGATCGCCTCAAGGGACACAAGCTACGGACAGAATTGGAATGTTCCGGGGGCTGGCGTGATTACAGGAAAAGAGATTCTTCGTATCGGGAATGAAATTACGAAAAAAACTGCTCGCATTATGACGATAACCAAAGGAATGATTGGACTGTTAAAGCTGTTCAGTCCGTTTATGAAAGAGCTTCACGAGATGATGTACCTGACAGAAGAGCCGCTCATCTTAAGCGGGGAGAAGTATGAAAGAGAGATAGGTCCTATTCCGCAAACCCCGTACCTGCAAGGAATTGGTGAGACAATTCGCTCTTTACAGACGAGTATGCAAAATGTGAAATAAATAGGAAGGTAGCCGTCCATCTTCTTTGGAAAATCAATTATGTTATGCTATAGTGAGGAGAAACATTTTCGTAAATGTGCTAGAACAGGGAGCGTTTATTTATGCTATCATTCTTGAAAAATTGGTTAAAAAAAGATTCATCAGCAGAGGAAAAGGAAGAAATCAAGGAAGAATCTGTCCTTCCTGTTTCAGATGGTCCATCTACAACAGTTGAACAGGCAAGTGCCCAAGGTCAGTCAGCAAACAAGGAATTGCACGATACGGGGCTATCTCTACATGAATCATGGGAAGAGCGACTTGATTCTTCTCAAAGATATGCACTTTCCTTCTTACTCAGCGATTTACCGCCGATTGAAACAGGGAATGTTTCGTTGGCTGGTATAAAAATTTTCCCACACGAAGATGGAGTGGAAATTACGGCATTTATTCGCAACGGCTTGCCACGTCCAATTCGTTTTGAGACGATGAATCTTCTTATTCTTATTAAAGAAAATGAACTTTTTGCACGCCAGTCGTTTGATCTTTCTGAAGTCGGAGAGATTCCTGCTTTTAGTGCAAGACCATGGAGCTTTGTATTCAAGAAAGAAAACTTCTTGCAAAAGGATGTCATGCTTGCCAGCTGGAAGCTTGCATTTGAATTGGCTCAGAAGAAACTGGTTTTGCCACAACAACTTGAACTCGAAGAATCGTGGATCAAGGCATTGTCCGATCAGCAGAAGCAGTCGCTGATTACTTTGGCGCAGGAGCTTCCGCCTCTACAACCAGGGGAAGTCAATGTGCAGAGTGTACAGTTGAGCAAATCGGAGGACCAATCAATTCGTTGCCTGTTACTGATTCGCAATGGCTCTGATCAGTCGTTGTCGTTTGAGAACTTTCCTTTGATCTTATTAGATGCACAAGATGAAAAGGTTGCAGAAGGTCTGTTTGAACTAGATGGTCTGACAGTCTCTGCTGGTGCAAGCAAACCTTGGTTGTTCACTTTCCCACAGGAGAGAATTGTAAAGGAAAACCCTGATTTTACTCGCTGGAAGGTAATAGTACCACAGATTTGACCCATTTTCACAAAAACTATAATATAGATACAGGTCTTCTAGGACTTGACGAATCGCGAGGTGTGTTTGGTATGTTTAGCTTTTTGAAAAACTGGTTTTCGAAAGATCAAGAGAATATGCGCTCGATGGAAGATATTAAAGGTGATATCCAGGAAGAGTCAGTCACAGATTCGAGCTCTCAGACTGACGGGAATAACCAGCAGAATCAACGGGTGATTGAAACAAAGAAAGTCCATACCGAGTTGTCGCTGCATGAGGGCTGGGAGAGACATCTGGACTCAGAGAAAAAATATACACTTCGTTTCTTGCAAGCAGAACTTCCTGACATGGACGAAGGAACGATTGGGATTACCGGTTTCAGCCTTGTTCCAAGCGATGCTGGTGTAACTGCTACGGTATTTTTCCGCAATGCAACGAATATGCCTTTACGTTTCGAAAACATCGGCTTAACGATTTACGGAGGGAACGAGGTAATCGCACGGGGTCGTTTTGACTTGTCCGAACTTGGAGCCATTCCACCGTATACAAGCCGTCCATGGGAGGTATTCTTCCCGTTGGAAACATACGAGAAACCAAATATGCTATTCGATCGTTGGAAAATCGTGATGGATTTTGGTGAGCGAACCATTGTATGGCCAAAGCATCTTGATTTAGACCCTGCGATGGAAGAACGCATGACAAAGACGCAAAAAGAGCGTTTGTATGACATTGTTGATCGACTGCCAGCATTGGAAGAAAATCAAATAGATATTAATGGTTTTGATATTGGAAAGACTCCAGATGGTAAACTGGTGATAGGACTTTTGTTCCGTAATGCTTCACATCAAGTGTATAATCCGCAAAAACTTACTTTGCGTGTAACAACTTACGAGGGTGAATTGATTGCATCAGGAACCATTGATGCAAGTAATATAAAAGTACGTCCGGGCACGAGCCGACCATGGTTAGTTGTTTTCCCAGCAGATCGTGTGAAGAAGCCTGACTTCGAACCAGGCAAGTGGCTGCTTAATGTGACGGAATAAGTGTAGGATCAGGGGGGTTTTGGCATGAGTTGGTTGTTGGAAAATATGTTTGGCAAGGAAAATATAGATGAAGTAAAGGATGACGTACACACCCATTTGCAAGCAGAATCGTATATCGGTGTGTCAGGAATTGAAAACCCGGAACAATCTTCGAATCGAGTTCCTGCCAAAGAGCTGTTCTTATCCTTACATGGTGACTGGGAACATCGTATGCAGGAGCCTGAGATCGAGTTGCTGCAATTCATTCATGATGCGTTGCCGCCAATCGTGCGTGACGAAGTTGGAATCATTCCTTTTTTTACGAATGTGCTCAATGAAGGCTATTTGGTGTTAACTTTTGTTCGCAATGCTAGCAACAAGGATATTACTTTTAATAAATTGCCGCTTTCCCTGGTTGATCCAGAGGGTAATGTGGTTGCAAGTAAAACCTTTGACATGATTACTTTTGGTGGTATTGGGGACAACTGCAGCCGTCCTTGCGAATTTTTATTCCGCTGGGAAGAATTCTCTCATATTCCGAAAGAGGAAGTACCTCTTCGTTTGACATTCAATCGACCGCTGAAAGGTGCTGAGCAGTCAGCATTTGATCTTCGTGACGGCTTAACAGAAGTAGAGAAGAAGAAGTATGAAAAAATTGCGCAAGAGCAAATTACCATCAATGGTGATGTAGAACTTCGTGTGCTTGGGATTGATCAAGCAGACGAGGGAGGATTGCGTGTCGTTGTTCTTTTCCAGAACGGATTGGATAAGAGCCTGGAATTTACGGAAGTGCCAATTATTATCCAAACACTTCAAGGTGAAGAAATTGCTCGTGTTCACTACGGTTTGAAGAATTTGCAAGTGGCTCCGAATACAAGCCGTTTGTGGGGGTTCCATGTACCGAAAGAGAACATGCGCAAGGCAAATGTAAAGCCTGAAGAATGCAAGGCAGTGATTCCGAAAGCGAGACCCGAGAATCCCCGTGATTTTGGTGAAGGCGGGAAAGGTTTGATTCAATAGCATGAAGAAACTAAAGGATAGCATTGTCATCTTGTCGCTTCTTTTTGCCGTTTTCATCACCCAGTCATCTTTTGCGAGCACAGAGAATAACGGATTTATCCGACAAGTAAGCCCAGCTTGGGGAACGACTGATGTGAATCCCTATGTTTCCATGACGGTTACTACCGACGTCGAGATACGTAGTGCCGATCTTACGAAATATGTGAAACTGATTGACTCCAAGGGCCAAAAGGTTAGTGGAGTGCGAGTGGGAAAAATCAAAGGTTCAACATTTTTTGTCGATGCTGATTCAGCTTTAAAGGTTGGTCAGCAGTATCGACTGATCTATATGGACAGCATTCCACTTGCTTCTTTTACCGTCTCACCCGAGAATCCCGTTTCCACAGCCGGTTTCAAGCGGAAATTGGCAGTGAAGCGAAGTGTTCCTCTGGACAAAACATTTGAGATTGGCTTTACAAAGCCGATGGACGCTGACAGCTTGACCGATGAAACGCTTTGGGTTGAGAATGATCGTGGCGAGAAAGTGGAAGCCGCACTTAGGCTGTCGGCTGACAAAAAGACCGCAACCATTGATCCTGTTACCAACTTTGAAGCAGGACGGATGTATTTCCTCAAAATTTCTGGTGACACCCAGTCCAGCAGTCAGGTTGGATTAGGAACTCCTGTGATACAACCGTTTCGCACGGTCCACCAATAGGAAACACAAAATACCCCTGAGCCAGCTTACATCACGGCATCAGGGGTTTTGTTTCGTTATTGGGTTATTGAGATGAAAAGGTGATCTCGACCAGAGCAGGATCCTGCTTGAAAATGGATGCCATGGTAGCTGATTGCGAAACCAGGTCTTTCCATAGGTAGGTACTTCCATCAGCAGCTTTTACGGTTATTTGACTGCTAGGGTAAGATGCAAGCAGTTGATGAAAGAGCGAAGGATCAGCCTGCAACTCTGATAGTGTGTAGGTCTTGGCTGGTGGTTGCGCTGCCTCTTTTGCCTTTTGGATAGCGGCAAGAAAATCAATACGTCCGTACCCAGCATATTTGTCTTTTCCTTTTGTGCCCAGATCTACTGCTGTATCCTTCATGATTTGTTCGATCTCGCTGCTTGTTGCGTCAGGGAGCTGTGTCATGAGCAGAGCAGCCAGTGCAGCTACGTGAGGTGTTGCCATCGATGTGCCTGTTGAATAATCGTATCCTGACTTGTTGATTTCACGAGGAACGGTGCTCAGAATATCAACGCCTGGTGCCACCAAGTCCACTTGAGATCCAAAATTAGAAAAATCCGGTACGTTATCTGATTGATTGGTCGCTCCAACAGCCACAGCCTCTGCATATGCAGCCGGATAACCTACTGAAGCGTATTCATTCCCGGTGGCTGCGACGACCATCACGCCTTGTTGGACGGCATAGCGGACAGCATTGCGCTCTGCTTGAGAGTATTCATCAGATCCCAAGCTTAGATTAATGACATTTGCCCCCATTGCTACAGCATCGTAAATTGCCTGAACCTCGGAAGCAACCGTGCCTTCCCCGTTCGAATCAAGTACTTTCATTGGCAGGATTTTGACATCTGCTTTACCGGTAAGGCCTGTAATACCCACTGAGTTATCCGAAATGGCGGCTATAATTCCGCTCACATGTGTTCCGTGGCCGTGCAAATCAAGTGGTGTATCATCCTTATCGATATAATCTTTGCCAGGTAACAGAATATCTGCCAGATCAGGGTGGGATAGGTCCGCACCCGTATCGATTACGGCTACCGTTACACTTTTTTGTGAAGGCTGCAGGAGTTCCCAGCTTTCCTGAACGTGCAACAAGGGATGAGCCCATTGATTCTCCAGCAATGGATCAGTTGCTGTTGTTGAGCGTACATACCGCCCCACCACATCTGCTTTGGCGAGATTTACTCTTGGCCCGCCTGGTCTTGGGAGTAAGGCTCGTATGGTCTGGTTCGGCTCGACTGATTGGATTTCCGGGTTTTTGGCAAGCTCCTTCATCACTCTTTCAGTGTCTGTTTCGGGTTGCAATGTAATTAAACTGACTTCGGGAGTGATCTGCTTGTTTTGCGAAATGACGGGTGCTGATCTACCTTGTAGGATGGACAAGACACCTGTCTGTTTTTTTGAAGAGGATGTATTCCACACGATTAATAGTTGATTGTCTACCTGATGTTCTGGCTCCTTCGCCTTTTCCTGTTCATAAAGAGAGGGCTGTGGTGCCTCTTCTGCCGTGATTGGACTGCTTATCACTAGCGAGGAGATGAGTAAAGTAACCCCGAGAAGAGGAATTGGATTTCGTATGCTGTGAAGATTCATAACTGTATGCGATCCTCCCCTATTTGAAATAGTTTATCTTATTTTATCAAAACAAATCTTCCTTTCCTACCGATATAGTATATAGTACCAAAGCGGTTTTGACCGCTTGGTATCCGCAAGCGGCTAGATCCACTTATTTATGAAAAACATCGAGACGTTTTATATAGAAATAGGAACAATTTGGGAGGAATGAATGATTGTCGTCTTCCTGCAAAATCGGCTATGCTAAGAGGAATAGAGTAATGATAGGAGGATGAGTTTGTGTACACTAAACTTAGTGCCTTGTCGTCAATTGTCGTCCTCGTCTTATTTATGTTTGTAATTACAAGTAATCAAACAGTTTATGCTGAAGTGCAGGAAGGGTTGTATTTTAATACTACTAAACCTGTTTATGCTTCAATGACTGATATAATAGAAGATACAGATCGAGTTATGACTTACATTGATCAGACAGAACTGAAAAGTATTTATTATATTTCTAACGGAAAAATGGCTACAATTCAGGAAATGGTTGATGCAGAAGATTGGGAAAATGCGTTTTATCCGATCGATCTTGCGAAACTAAAACCTGTTTATACACGTCTTATAGATGGAAGCACAATTGAGATTGATCAATCACTGGATATGGAACCACCTGAAGTAGAGTATATTCGTTAATTTTTTAGATAGAGTGTTCAAACTCGCATGCGTAAGGAGTGTCAGAAATGAAGAAAGTACTAGTGCCTATGCTGGGGGCAAGTTTGTTGTTGGGTAGTGTTGCTGCAACGGTTTGGGCAGCAGAAGGAAGTCCGTTTGGTAAGTTTGGTGAATACGACAAAGTTGAAATCGTTGTCGAGAAAAATCAGGTTGTGGAGAAGGGCGCTATCATTGACGGTAAGCTCTATGTGCCAATTGATGTACTGCGTGACCGCAACAAGGCCGCTTACTACTATGACCCTGAAAAGTATCAGGCATATTTGTTCTTCGGTGGTGGTGGATCGTCAACTGTCAATGACTCATCATCCGGGAACAATAGTACTTCTGCGAACAAACTGACAGTAAAATCAGCACTTACTTCTGGCCTTATGTCGGGTATTCCTTACGAAGCGGATGATTACCATTCCGGTATGATGAGGCAGGACATTATTAATCTGGGTACTCTTGCTCGGGCATTGATGGATACATCCAAGGATATGGACACAGTTGTCTACGCAAAACTCAATTTTAATAAAGATCCGGATATCAACCTGTTGCAGCAACGGTTGATTTATCGCAGTATGCCTTTTGAGGTTATGGAAGATCGGATGTATGCACTGGCTGATGAGCTGGGAAGACAAATTGGCTCTTCTGAAAAAAGAAGGATGAAAGATATTATTGATGATATCGATGAAGCTGTTCGCAAAAAAGAAAAGGCCATTGATGCACTGAAAGACTGGATTCGCAGCTCTGATGAAGATGATCTGGATGACTTCAGAGATTATGAAGAGGATGCTCGGGAAACGTTGGTAGAAGTAATCAAGAAATTAACAGGGGATAATTTTGATAAAAATGACAAAAATCCGCAAAGGTACGAGAATAATTTGCTTGATGAGGTAGAAGATTGGTCTTCCCGATTACGAAAATAGACCTTGCGTGGCACCTTGCTTGAACCAGGTGCCATTCGCCTTGCTTGGCTGGTTATACCATAGGGAGAAAGGAGGCAGATGAATGAGGCTATCGTTTCTCAGTAGGATCATGCTTACCGCAGTTGTTGCACTGTGTCTGCTTCCGCTACAATCACAAGTCGCATCCGCAGCAATAACGAATGATTACTATATCAACAATCAGACACACTTAAAACAAATCAGGGCAGACCGTGCATGGAGTGTAGTTACGGGTAACCGAGCCATAACCATAGCTGTGCTGGATTCCGGGGTAGATACAGACCACCCTGATCTTAAAAACAACCTGTTGCCGGGGATTAATCTGGTTAATCCGGGGAGAACGGCTGAAGATGATAATGGACATGGAACGATGGTTGCTGGTATCCTGGCTGCCCAAGGGAATAATGGAATCGGTGTCTCTGGGGTGCTTTGGAGTGCCAAAATTTTACCAATTAAAGTTCTTGATCATGAAGGTAAGGCAGAAAACGCTGATATCCTTGCAAGGGGAATTCGAACAGCAATCGATCACAAAGCGAAAATTATCGTGATGTCTGTCAGTAACCTGAATCCCTCCAAGGCATTGGAAGACGCAGTGAGATATGCGGAGTCCAAGGGAGTTGTACTGATAGCAGCAACAGGTAATGAATCGAGTCGTGTCGCCTATCCAGCAGCTTACCCAACTGTTATTGCAGTTGGAGCTGTGAACGAACAGAACACTCCGATTTATCAGTCCAATAATGGAAATGAATTGGATATTATGGCACCAGGTTGGGGAGTTTACACAACGAAAGCAGGCGGGAAATACGGATCCATGAAGGGGACCTCTGCAGCGGCTCCACAGGTTGCTGCCGCTGCGGCCATGATTCTGGCGGAGAATCCATACTATAGCCCACTGGATGTTCGGCAGGTACTATATTATTCTGCAATTAACCTTGGGACAAAAGGCTGGGATGCAAAAACAGGTTATGGCTTGTTAAATGTGGATACGGCTGTTCGGACTTCTGCACCTTCTGACTTCCTTGAGCCCAATAATACGAAATCAATGGCAAAGGCATTCCCGATTGAATCCCAAATCCGGGCAGTTATCAATTCAAGAGATTCAGTCGATTGGTACTATACGGATATCGCTTATGAAGGAAGATTAACGTTTGATACACAAGTATCAACAGGCTCGGTTTCTCCATTGGCTGCAACGTTTTACCGTGAAAGTGATGTGCCTGTTACTTATTATCTGGGGGATAGCGGAACGACTACGGTCACAGTGAAACCGGGAAGATATTACATTAAAATGGTGCGAAGCGGCGGCATGGGTGATTTTAGTTACACAATCACCAGCAGATTCATGGTGTCGGCTGACCGCTACGAAACGAATGACGATCAGAAAAAGGCTCGTCCACTTCCAGTGGGTAATCGGGTGAGTGTTACTGGGAATCTCCATAAACCGAATGATCTGGATTGGTTTTCATACTATGTCAGAGACAACGGGAAAATGAATATTACGGTGTCAGTTGATAACTTGCGTGCGGACCCTGTCGTATATGTGACGAAAGGAAACCAGGGGATCGGCAAGTTTGATTATGGTGAACGAACAAATCCAACTGAACGGGTTAATCTGGATGTATCACCAGGCAAGTATTTTATTCGGGTCAATGATTTTTATGGAAACGCAATCGCGGGCCAATACAAGCTGGATGTTGCCTATACGCCGGAGCGTAAGGACACGAATGAACCGAATGACAATTACCGTCAAGCTACTCGCCTGGGTAACAGTGCCTTGTTGACGGGGACGATTCCTTCCCGAACAGATAGTGACTGGTTTCAATTCCAGGTACCTTCTGAGTCGTATATAACCATTACTGCACCATGGATTCCGGTTCGATCAGGTGTACAAATCAGTCTGTATAATGACCAGAATTTCAACTATGCTTTATTTAATGAAAATGAAGTAGCAGAGTTGTCGGCAAAGAAAAAGCCGATTGGCAAAATGAAATTACAGCGAGGAACGTACTATATCCGACTTACATCTGCAACTGGCTTTAAATATGATACCTATCGGATAACAGTGACAAGGGAAATATTGTACAACGGCTATCGGGATATCAGTTCTCACTGGGCGCGTTCAGATATCTCCTATTTAAGTCGATTGGGAATTGTAAAAGGCTTTGATGACTATGCTTTCAGGCCGAATCAACCGATTACCCGTGCACAGTTTGCCTCCATGTTAATTCGTTCCATCAACCAAAAAGGAACGTATCCATCTCGAGCGGCAACGAATCCTTTTGTTGATTTGAAACGTACACACTGGTCATTTGATGCTATGTCTAAAGCGTACAAGCTTGGAATTTTGCAGGGTTACCCGAATAAACGAATTAAGCCAGATCAATATATTACTCGTGCAGAAATGGCAGTGATGGTTACGAGAGCACGTAACCTTTATACCTACAAACATACTTATTCGTCCTTCGTTGACGTATCAGCAAACCATTGGGCTTCCCCGGCTGTCGAAGCATTGTATGCCAGACGTTGGATACAAGGCTATGAGGATTCGAGATATCGCCCTCAAGGATACGCAAGTCGTGCTGAGATCGTCGTTTTATTAAGAAAAGCGTTTAGCTTGTAGGAGAGGCAGAGGAAAAACACATGAGACTGAATAAAAAAAGTATTTTGATGGCAACTATCCTCGGTATGACTATTTTTGTAGGACAAGTGTGGGCAGATGGGGTAGGAGCCCCTGGCGTTCCGGGTTCATCCGATGATCCTGTTGTGACCAAAAGCTATGTCGATCAAAAAATACAGCAGGTGCTTGGCACAGGTGGCTCAAAATTAGTAGTTGCAGAATTGAAGCCAGGCAAGACGATCTACGGATTCGAAGGGACAGAGTTTATTGTCCGAACGGGAAAAGTGGTATCTGTACCGGGGGTAAATGGCGACGGTCTGACAGATATTACAGCCGGAGCCGATTTGAAGGCAGGAGCACCTGTTGCACCTAATCATTTGTTGCTGATTGCTCGCTCGGATTCAAGGGGACTCCGCCTTGATCCAGGGTATAAAGGGACAGCTCACATCATGGTGCGAGGCAAATTCGAGATACGTTAACCGAGCATAAATGAAGAGGCAAATGCTCATCCTATAATATACAAAAAAAATCCTCAAATAATGACAAACAAATCGTTGACAGGATATGCAAAAAAGATTATTCTATAGTGCGTAATGGATACTCTTATCCAGAGCAGGCAAGAGGGACTGGCCCGATGAAGCCCGGCAACCGTTGAAACGGTGCTAACCAGCAGAATGGAACACCATTCTGGCCGATAAGAGGTTAGGGAACGCATACAAAAAGCACCTTTTCCTCAGTTTCTGGGAAAAGGTTTATTTTTTGGCCGTGAAAGAAACCCGATTCGGCTACCCACACTATTCTTTAAGCATAAAGAAGGAGGTAGGCTCATGTCTTTACAAAAAGGACGTCGTTTGTTCACTTCTGAGTCAGTTACGGAAGGACATCCTGACAAGATTTGCGACCAAATTTCAGATTCAGTACTTGATGCGATTCTTTCCAAGGATCCAAATGCACGCGTAGCTTGCGAAACATCGGTTACAACTGGTTTGGTTCTTGTTGCAGGTGAAATCACTACTAACACGTATGTTGATATTCAAAAACTCGTACGTGAAACCATTCGTGAAATCGGTTATGATCGCGCGAAGTTCGGTTTCGATGCTGACACTTGCGGTGTAATCACTGCAATCGGCGAGCAATCTGCAGACATCGCTCTTGGTGTAGACCAAGCGTTAGAAGCAAAAGAAGGCAAAATGACCGATGCTGAAATCGATGCAATCGGTGCAGGTGACCAAGGTCTTATGTTTGGTTTTGCTTGCAATGAAACGCCTGAATTAATGCCGCTTCCAATCAGCATGGCACACCAATTGGCTCGCCGTCTGACAGAAGTTCGTAAAAACGGAACACTTGAATACCTCCGTCCGGACGGTAAAACACAAGTGACAGTTGAATACGATGGTGACAAACCAGTTCGTATCGATACAATCGTAATCTCTACTCAACACGCTCCAGAAGTTACATTGGAACAAATCAAGGCTGATTTGACTGAACAAGTTATCAAACCTGTAGTTCCAGCTCAATTCCTGGATGCTGAGACAAAATACTTCATTAACCCAACTGGCCGTTTCGTAATCGGTGGACCTCAAGGGGATGCTGGTTTGACTGGTCGTAAAATCATCGTTGATACTTACGGTGGATATGCTCGCCACGGCGGTGGAGCTTTCTCCGGTAAAGATCCAACCAAAGTTGACCGTTCCGGCGCATATGCTGCTCGTTACGTTGCGAAAAACATCGTTGCTGCTGGTCTTGCTGACAAGTGTGAAGTACAAGTTGCGTATGCAATTGGGGTAGCACACCCAGTTTCTATCAGCGTGGATACATTCGGTACTGGTAAAGTTGCTGAAGAAGATTTGGTTACATTGATCCGTAAACACTTCGATCTTCGTCCTGCTGGTATCATTAAGCAATTGGACCTTCGTCGTCCAATGTACAAACAAACGGCTGCTTACGGACACTTCGGACGTAACGATCTGAATGTTCCTTGGGAGCAAACTGACAAAGCAGAAGCATTGAAAAAAGATGCTGCTGAATTAGTAAAATAGGAATTGATTACAGACGCCTAGCCTTCGTGGTTGGGCGTTTTTATTTTGATTGGGCAAAGGTGGTAGTACTGGTGGGTAATACATAAAGGAGATTAACTGTCTTTGTCGAAAAGATTAAGGGAGTATAATGGGGGTTTGTTCATGAAGAATTGGCAGCAAATCTTGATCGCATTCAGCGTTGTCTTCGTGGGTGTTGTTCTAGGTGGCTTGCTCATGCGTGAGCCAGAAGCGCAAAAAAAATTACAGCCTCTGCAACAAAATACCCCTCCACCAACGTCTATGATACAAAGCAATAGTAGTTCAGAATCAATTGATACTGACATATCTGTTGAAGAGGTAGTAACAAAGCAAGAGTGGTATAAGGACCAAGTTCTTGTACTGATGTACCATCACATATCTGACAAGACAGATAAACGTTTTTCCATTTCCCCGCAACTGTTTGCAGAGCATATGAAATTTTTACATGAGAATGATATTCATCCTATAACGTTAGCGGAATTTTTGCGGTTTGTAGATACGGGTGTATTACCTACCAACAATGCTGTTTTACTCACATTTGATGATGGTTATGAAAGTTATTATACGGAAGCCTATCCTGTGATGAAGAAGTACAATTTTCCATCTGTTAACTTTGTTATTGCAGGAAGGTTACGTGATACGTTAGAACGAAAACGGGAAAATATGACCACACCGCTCACCGTTGAACAGATTAGCGAAATGCAGTCATCTGGTTTGGTGGATATTGCTTCCCATACCTACAGCCTGCATGATCAAGCGGAGAAGGAAGAGTGGGGAGCGTTGGACCTGGAATCAAAGACCGCACCTGTATTCCTTGAAGATCTCCGACGGATTGAAGAGGATCAGGAGTACCGAAATCGGCTGTTTGTTGATTTTACCATGTCACGAGTTGCGCTTGCTGATTTGATCAAAAAACCAATAGATGTTATCTCATTGCCACATGGCTACCAAAATCAACAGGTAATCGAGACCGCCAAGGAAGCAGGGTACGATTATATCTTTAATTCTCGTCCTGCTATTGTAAAGCCCGGGGTTAGCTCTTTAGATATTCCGCGATTTGGTGTTGGTTCAGAGTTGAAAGACGTCACCAAATTACGCCAACTGTTTATGGATGCCAAATTAAAACAATGAGAGGAACTTTTATGGAGACTGAATTTGATGTAAGCTTGTTAGATGGTGTAATCACCAAGACCATTCTAGCAGTTGAAATGAGCAAAGAGCAGATCTTTGAGATTGCAGAGAGTGCTCGGCTGGAGAAAAAGACTCTTCAGAATGAAATTGAGGAAACACGCAAATCAATTAATTCAGTAATTGATTTGGTAGATTCATTAGAAGTAAAATACCGTCAGATGAGAAATCGGTTGGCACAAGTCAGTCGCAACTTCAAAACCTTTTCGGAAGATGATATTCGTTTAGCCTATGAAGAAGCGAATCAAACGCAAATCGATCTATCGTTAGCAAGAGAAAAAGAAACCTACTTGCGACGACGTCGTGATGATTTGGAGAGGCGATTGCGTAATATCGACGAGACTGTAATGAAAGCAGAGGGTTTGATCACCCAAATGGGAGTGGTGATGGGATATCTTTCTGGAGACTTAAGCCAGATCGAACATGCGCTAGAGACTGCCAAGCAGCATCAGCTAATGGGCATTCGGATTATCCAAGCACAAGAAGAAGAGCGCAAGCGTGTCTCTCGAGAGATTCATGATGGACCGGCACAGTCTATGGCTAATGTCGTGTTGCGTACGGAGATCGTTGAGAAGATGCTTGGCAATAACAACATGACAGCCGCGATGATGGAGTTAAATGAGTTGAAAGACATGGTTCGGATCAGTTTAGCTGATGTACGTCGAATCATCTTTGATTTACGACCAATGGCTTTGGATGATTTAGGCTTGGTACCAACATTACAGAAATATATTCAAACATTTGAAGACCGAACGAAGATAAATGTAGATCTGGTTATTTTCGGTAAGGAAATGCCGTTGGAAAGTTCTTATAAAGCTGCATTGTTCCGACTTGTTCAGGAATGCTTAAACAATGTAGCCAAACATGCACAAGCTAGATCTGTTCAGGTGAAAGTGGAATTCCAATCACATATGATATATTTGGTAGTAAAAGACGATGGAATAGGCTTTGAAATGGAAGAACTGAAAAGACGAGGACAATCATTTGGTATTATGGGAATGAAGGAGCGCACGCAGCTTCTTCAGGGAAAAATGGAGATAGTTGCTGCACCGAATCAAGGAACCAAAATCGTGTTTCAGATTCCGTTGAAAAATTAGTGGATGAAAAATAGGGAGAAAAAACCGTCCTAGGAGGAAGAGATTCATGGGGAAAAAGAAAGAAGAAATCTCAATTGTATTGGTGGATGACCATCAATTGTTTCGTGAGGGCGTAAAACGTATCCTCGAAATGGAAGAAGGTTTGACTGTAGTAGGAGAAGGAGCAGATGGAGAAGATGCTCCCCGTCTGGCTGAAGAACTGGCTCCTGATATCGTTTTGATGGACATTAACATGCCGAATGTAAACGGCGCAACTGCAGCAGAAGAAGTAATCGCTGTGAGCCCCAAAACACGAGTGATCATTCTCTCCATTCATGACGACGAGGGATATGTTTATCGCACATTGCGCAGTGGAGCCTCTGGATACCTTCTCAAGGAAATGGAAACCGCTGATCTTGTTGAGGCTGTTCGTGTTGTTGCACGTGGTGGGGCTTACATCCATCCAAAGGTTACTGGCAAACTCATCGATGAATTCAGACGTTTAAGTGAACAAGAAGAGTTGATGGAAAGACCAGTCTCTATAGAGAACTCTTCGATGATGAATTCAGCGATCATTGAGTCGCTAACCAGACGTGAACGAGAAGTACTTCAATTGATGGCAGAAGGAAAAAGCAACCGGATGATTGGTGATTTTCTCTACATCAGTGAGAAAACCGTTAAAAACCACGTAAGCAGCATCCTGCAAAAGCTTGATGTTCAGGATCGTACACAAGCTGTTGTGATCTCAATCAAAAATGGTTGGGTAAAGCTCTAAGTATTTATGAGTACCTAACCAAGCTGTCTGGCATACCCTTGTAATAGGAGGGGATGACCATGATTGTTGATGTAATGACGCTCTTGCTCACGGCGTATGGGTTTGCCTCCCTCATGGTTGTATGTTTAAACAAGTTACGATGGACACCGATCCTGCCAACGCAAGAGGGCTTCACGCATTATCAACTTCACCTTTATAACTCTGCCAACGTGCTGGAAGGAATCATCAGGCGGTTACTTCTACATTCCACGTTAGAGGGTAAGCCTATACGTATTTCTTTTGTTGATTATGGTTCTACTGACGACACATCTCAGGTAGCACAAGTGTTATCTCGACAGAATGAGTATCTGTTAGAATCTGCTGACAATGCGTTGCATAGAAAAACAATTTTGATTGATTTAAAAAAGACGTAGAACGTAGGGGAGCGCACTTTGTGGCTCTCCTGTTTGTTTTTGCGGGTTTTCTTGCAGTTGCCTTTGTCTTTACCCACACTGGTCTTATCAGTTATTTGCGGGGTGGTTCAGATGAGGGAGTACTTGTTGTATATCAAGGAATCGAGATCAGGCGCCAAATCGATGATAACTCCATGCTTTGCACTAGATAAAATGTATTGGAAACAGCAGGATGGTAACCAACTGCACCTGCTGGGCAAAAGCAGTTCGTTGTCACTGATTTTTTTGTTGAGGAATGTCGTCAATCAACTCTTGGTAGACCGGTCTCCGCAAGTCCTTTCAGATGCGATTTTGCTGAAAATCCGTACAAGCATTCAAAAGACCATGCAAGAAATTCAGCATTATGCCCCATTTACTTTTTTTCCACTGATCTCATCTCCTGAACTCACTAAAACTTCTGAACCAATATCGCTAATCGAAACAGAAAGATGTGCCAATGATCTGATCAAACACATGGCAGGCAGGGCTCTCTTGCTTGAAGAGATTGAATATATCAGCAAAGTCTCACGAATCAATCTTGTTTGGAGTATCCATTGGCTTGTATTAATGGGACGGGCCAATTGGCAGCCAGGGATCACGCTGCAAGTAAAGAAAGGCTGGATCAAGCATCATCTGATCTTTATGTGTCAGCGGTGTGGAGCAGCGGATGAAGCTATACAGGTATCTTCATGCTGCCGTGGCTGTGGGGTTGCAGGCAGGTATTGCTCTCGTTGCTTGGAGATGGGGCGTAGCACATGCTGTACGCCGTATATTTGTATGCCAAAGGATAAGATAGTGACTCCCTTG
This sequence comes from Brevibacillus nigriterrae, assembly GCF_049846925.1. Taxonomy (NCBI): domain Bacteria; kingdom Bacillati; phylum Bacillota; class Bacilli; order Caryophanales; family Paenibacillaceae; genus Brevibacillus; species Brevibacillus nigriterrae. The sequence continues at coordinate 90,724 of NZ_JBNCMT010000005.1, read as the reverse complement.
CCTGTGTCACCGCTTCTCCAATGGAAGGGGACGTTCTCTCCATTACAGGAGGAAGCTGCAAGGAGGGCCGTTGCGTTTGTCAGGGACAAAATAACTTCAGAATTTCTTATCTGGGCTGTTTGCGGAGCAGGGAAAACTGAGCTAGTCTTTCCGGTTATCAATGAAGTTCTTTCGAGGGGTGGCAGGGTTTTACTAGCTACTCCCCGCAAGGATGTTGTCCTTGAGTTGACGCCCAGGCTGAAAAAAGCATTTCCTAGTGTAGCAATTTGTTCTGTACACGGGTCAAGTGAAGAGAAGTGGGAGGAAGGTCAATTGATCATCTCGACCACACATCAAGTTTTACGTATGTATCAAGCATTTGAGTTGGTTATTTTAGATGAAGTCGATGCATTTCCTTATCACAATAACCCGATGCTGTATCGTGCAGTTGAGCGTGCAAAGGCAATAGACGGAAAGATTCTTTATCTCTCTGCTACACCGCGTGATTATTTGCGACTACGATTGGTTGGACAAGATACCTTTGCTTATTATTCAGATACCCATTCACTGATTCCATCCCGATTTCACGGATATCCGATTCCTGTACCTGACTGGCTGCTTATGCCGAAATGGGAACAAAAGATAGCCAGAAGCTTGCCAATGAAATCGTTGCTGGAATCAGTCAAGGACTCTTTAGACCGGGAGCGTCGGGTATTTGTATTTGTGCCACGCATTGCTGACGTCGATCCTGTCTTGTCCTATTTACGAAAATACTTGCCGGAGTATGGTGAGAAGTTGGAAGGGGTATATTCCAGCGATAAAGCAAGGGATGAAAAGGTACTTCTGTTTCGTCAAAACCTACTTCGTCTGCTGGTTACTACCACGATTCTGGAGAGAGGGGTTACGATTCCAAGAAGTGATGTAGTGATTCTGGGAGCGGATTGCGAAATTTTCGATGAAGCATCACTTGTACAAATAGCAGGCAGAGTTGGTCGGTCGGCAGATTCTCCGGATGGGAAGGTACTGTTTGTGGTGACATCACGCTCCAAGCAGCCGAAATCGGCGATCAGCCAAATAAAGCAGATGAATAAATTAGGTCAAGAGTTAAAAGTGAAAGTGAGAGAAACTTGTGGAATATGACGATTGCTTGATTTGCAAGCGTTACGTAGCTGCAAGAGAACGAGATGTCGTGATTCGCCAACTTGTCCTGCGACTGGTTGATTCGAAATTTTATCCCAAAATCTTTAGAAGTATTCGTGCACTACCTCTATGTGCGAGTTGCCTTTTGGAGATTCCCTTTATAGAGAATGACATCTGTGAGTACTGCGGCAAGAGGATGGATAACCCGATTCATCGAGAACCAATCATTAAAGCCACCATATACAAGCTTCTTTGCAGTGACTGTTTGGATAATAAAAACAAACTCCTTCAATGTAACAGAAGTGTGATTCGCTATAACTCGTGGGCCAAGGAGACTATGGCTATTTACAAATATCGGGGAGAGGAACGGCTTGCTACTATTTTTGCTGTCTTGCTTTTGGCTTGTTATTATCGATACGTGAGTTCGATGTCGTTTCAGTTAGTTACATACGTTCCTCTCCATCAGAATCGGGAAGAGGAGAGAGGGTTCAACCAGGTAGAACTCATTGCCAAGCATTTTAGTCAATACACCAATATTCCGGTTATACCTCTACTGATCCGAAGCAAGGAGACAGAAAAACAGAGTCATCAATCAAATAAACAAGCACGCTTGCGCAGTATGAAGAATACCTTCTCTGCGTACCGTGATCCAGAAAATCGAATCCAAAGAACTATGAAGCCAATCTTGTTGATAGACGATATATATACAACAGGATCTACGATGCAATCTTGCGCTGAAGCAATACAAGCGATCCCGACATTCGCCTTCTCACAGATTGTAGGCTTGACAGTGTGCAGATAAAAGAGATTGAAAGTTGAAGTTTTTGTCATATGCAATCGAATCAGGTTGAGTTATTATGAATAGTAGTAATCTATGTGCGTGCAAAAGGAGTGTGTTTTCATGGCCTTAGGTCAATTGTCTAATTGCGCACGTTGTGATGTGTTGTTTCTAAAAGCAACTCGTGACGTCTGTCCGAAATGCCATCTAGAGGTTGAAAAAGAATATGATCTTTGCTCCAAATTTCTGCGTAAGCGTGAGAATCGCGGATCGACTATCCATCAGGTAAGTGAGGCTACGGGCGTAAGCATCAAGCAAATTACCCGGTTTGTAAAAGAAGGCCGCATTTCGATTGAAGGGAACCCGAACATGGGCTATCCGTGTGAGAATTGTGGGGTTTTGATTCGTCAGGGCGCGATTTGTGAAAGCTGTGCAGCAAGTTTGAAGAGGGAAATTTCCCAACAGCTTGATGTGGACAAGCGTTTGGAAGAGGATGCCAAGCGTCATAAAGGCATAGGATACCAAAGAAAGCTGGGAGACTATTAAGCCGGAATCCGAGCAATATTTTATATTCGACAAGACATGTAATAAATTTGCCGAAAGAAAAATCTAATCTTTTTTTCCAAAAATGCCGATGATACTACTAAGAGTAGTCATCGGTATTTTATTATCTTCACTTCGAGGTGAGTAGTATGAGAATCAACGAACCCAATCGTACGGGTATGATAAATGCCTATAACAAAGCCAACAAGGCATACGCAACGAAGAATGACAAAAAACCTTTTGGAAAAGACGAAGTTCAAATCTCCAATCAAGCATTGGAACTGCTGAAACAAGGCGAGGTTAAGGATACTTCCTCTGTTGATAAAGCAAGATTGAGTGAGCTTAAGTCTCAAATTGAACAAGGAACTTATCACGTTTCGAGTGAAAAAATTGCTGAGAAGTTTCTTTCCTTCTGGAAGAAACCTTAGTCGAAGCGAGTGAGAGATATGGCACAAATCGATTCGTTGTATGATGTACTAGATAACTTGCTTAATCTGAATCGGGCTCTCTATACATTGGCAGTTCAAAAAAAGGACGTCCTCATCAAAGGTGATATGGATGCACTTGTTCAAATGACTCAGCAAGAGCAGAAGCTGATTAAAGCCATAACAACGACAGAAGCTTCCCGAATCCAGGTAATTAATGAGATTTTTGCCGAAAAGGGGCTCCCATTAGCTGAGCATACACTTCTTGGTCTGACTAAGGCATTGACCAATGTTGATCAGAAATCACGATTAACCAAGTACCGAGAGGAATTAATACGGATTGTCTCAGAGCTGCGTGAAGCCAATGAACTGAATCAGCAGTTGCTGGAGCAATCCCTTTCTTTTGTCAATCATTCACTAGATCTCTTTACGGATACCCCGGAAGACGATTTTATTTATAGAAAACCAATTGGGAATCAAGCTATGTATCAGCCCAATCGTTCGTTCATTAATAAAAAAGCGTAGAGAGGAGCTAGAAAATGCGCTCAACCTTTCACGGTATAGAAGTAAGTAAACGAGGGATATTTGCCCAACAATCAGCACTTAATACAACCAGTCATAACATTGCCAATGCGAATACAGAAGGGTATACCAGACAGCGTGCGAATATGCAAGCGACGAGAGGTATTCCTGCTCCAGGAATGAACATGGATACAGCCCCTGGACAAATTGGTACTGGTGTAGAAGTGACGCAATTGCAGCGCATTCGCGAAAGCTTCCTCGATACGCAATTCCGCACGGAGAACAAACACTTTGGTTACTGGGAAGCAAGACGGGATGGTTTGGAAAAGATTGAGGTTATCATGAACGAACCATCTGACACTGGTTTGCAAAAGGTAATGGATGAGCTGTGGAAATCGTGGCAAGACCTTGCAAAGGAACCAGAGAGCTTGTCTGCCCGTGCTGTAGTTCGACAACGGGCGATCGCTGTTGCTGAGACATTTTCTTCTGTTACAACATCACTGAGTGAATTACAGCGCGACCTCGACAGTGTGGTACAAGTAAAAGCAATTGAAATCAACTCGATTGCCCAACAGATTGCAAATCTTAACAAACAGATTGGTGACGTTGTTCCCCATGGATATCAGCCAAATGATCTTTATGACCAGCGTGATCTCCTGATTGACAAGCTGTCCAAGATGTCTGAGATTCAAGTGACCCAAGCTGACAAAGGAATGGTCAATATTCGAATCGAAGGAAGAGACTTGGTCCTTGGGAATACCTCTGTTCCCATGACAGCAACCAAAAACGAGGTTACGGGATTTGTAGAAATTCAGCTTGGCGGTACAGAGTTTATTCCGAAAACAGGCAGCTTTGCAGGTACATTTGAGGCTCGTGGAAATGCTGAAGTCAAAACGGTAATTGGGGAAGACGGAACAGAGCAGCAAGTTGTTACGTATAGTGGACCTGTACCGGATATCCTCAAGCGTCTCGATTTGTTGGCAATCAATCTTACCAAAGAGATTAATGATATTCACCGCAAAGGTATGAATATTTTTGATATTCAAAACAAAAAAGGAAACAGTAATGCACCACTTCAGGATTTGCCGTTCTTTGTTGATGCAGATGCTGCTGCCAAAGACCCGAATACCAAAACCTACCCAACAGGTGCACGCAAGATTACGATTAATCCGGCAATCCTCGGCAGTTTGAATGCGATTGCTGCAGCACAGGTTGAAGCTGTAGGAAGCTCGGCCGGGACCTCTTTTGAGGGGGATGGACGTAACGCTAGAGACATTGCATCGATCAAGTTCAAGACAATTTTGGCTGGAACGGGATCTGGAGATTTGGATGCTACAACAACCTTGGATGATTACTATCGTTACACCATTGCAAATCTCGGGGTAGATAGCCAGGAAGCATTGCGGATGGAGAAAAACTCAGAAATATTGGTTGGTCAAGTAGATAATCAACGACAATCGATTTCCGGGGTTTCTATTGATGAAGAAATGGCTGAGATGGTGAAATACCAGCATGCGTTTAGTGCAGCCGCTCGTGTGATGACTAGTATGGATGAAGTGTTGGATAAGGTAATTAATGGAATGGGTAGAGTAGGGTTATAATACGGGAAGGAGTAACTGTCGATGGGAGTACGTGTCACTCAAACTATGCTGAACAATAACATGATGCGCAATTTGAACAACTCCATGCGCAATATGGATAAGCTTCAAGAACAACTTTCTTCAGGACGTAAAATTTCCAGACCCTCTGACGACCCTGTTGTCGCAACACGTGGTATGTTTTATCGTTCTTCACTGATTGAAAATGAACAGTTTCAACGTAATGTGAATGAGGCGCAATCATGGATGGAGCTTTCGGATAAATCATTAGATGAAGCAACCACGATCATGCAGCGTGTACGTGAACTACTGGTTCAATCAGGAGATGGAGCATTGGAAGAGTCCTCTCTGGATGCTATTTCTGTAGAAGTTCAGCAGATAAAAGATCATTTGGGCAACATAGCAAATCAAACAGTTGGTGGTCGATATATTTTTGCTGGAACGGATACAAAGAATCCACCCTATGATTATGAGAAGAAGCAATTTACGAGCACGAACGGTGCGGAGATCCGCCTGGAAATGAACAAACAAATTTTCTTGCCAATAAATGTTAATGGACAAGATATCTTTAGTTATAAACCAGATGGCAATAATATTTTTCAAGTGTTAGACAATATTGTTGCTGATCTGAGCTCAGGAAAGCAAGCAACCGGGCAAATAGGTAGTCTGGATAAACAAATTGATAATTTGCTTGCAGAACGATCTTCACTAGGGGCTCGTATTAATCGGATTGAGCTAATCAAAGATCGACTTTCCAATGAGGAAGTCAATGTAACGAAACTGATGTCAGACAATGAAGATGTCGATACTGCTGAGGTTATTACGGAGCTTAAAATGCAGGAGAACGTTCATCGGGCTGCATTGGGTGCTGGTTCTCGCGTGATTCAGCCAACTCTTTTAGATTTTCTACGCTAATTAAATATTGATTATTTGCATCTAAAGGGAGGAGCCAACCATGCAGCTTCCACAAATCAGGATGCAGCAAACCCCAGCTTTGTTGGGATTACGCATTAACAAGCCTGTCCAGGAAATACAACAGCCAAGAGCAGAACTCAACCTTAAACAAGAGCCGGCTATTATGGATATTAAGCAACCAAAAGGTGAACTAACAATTGACTCCAGTGAGGCACAAGAAAATATTGATCTTCGGGGTCCTCTTCGGAGAAGTCGTGATAATGCTGAGTACGGTTACAAAATGGTAATGGAAGCGATTGAATTTAAGAGTCAGTCAGGAGACAGACTTGCGGCCATTGAAAATAAGGGCTCGAATCCTATCGCTGATATTGCTTTTGAAGAAAGTGCGATTTATCAAAGTAATGAAATCATTGCGGCTGGCTCAATTGTTGGGGATGGTATTGAGATTCGTTTTGAAGCACGCAAACCGGAGATCAATGTGCAAGTGAGAGGTAAAAGCATGGACCCTGTCATTCATAAGCCTATCCATAATTATACACCGGGGAAAGTGGAAGGCTATATTAGGCAGTGGAACAGATTATCTATTGATTATGTTGGATTACACGTGGATCAATCGCTGTAGAGAGGGGAAAGAAAATGAACATGGGCAAGCTTGGAATTGGTAAACTATATTTTGAAGAGGGTCTTCCAGGGTTCCATAATCTCCGTTTCTTTCATCTTGCGAATGAAGAGTCCAACAGCTCGTTTTATGTCCTTAAATCAGAAGAAGAGGAAGTCGAGTTCTGGGCGATCGATCCGTTTGTCTTTTTCCAAGACTATGAATTTACCCTTTCTGATCAGGCCAAATCGTTACTACGGATTGAAGAGGATTCAACAATTGCTATTTTGAATCTGATCACATTGCGTCAGGATAGACTGGTAACAGTCAACTTAAAAGCACCAATTGTCATTAATTGTGATCAACAGAAGGCTAAACAGATTATTTTAAATGACGAAAAGTATGATATTCGTCATCCGTTATTTCAATTACAAGCCATTGCGGCAAGTGAGTAGGTGAGCCAATGCTAGTCCTATCACGAAAAAACCATGAATCCATCATAATTGGTGACAATATTGAAATAAAGATTATCGGGATAGAAGGTGATCTTGTCCGTATTGGGATAGACGCTCCACGCGATATAAATGTCCACCGGAAAGAAGTTTATATTGCCATCAAGGAAGAAAATCAACTTGCCGCACAGACGAAAATTGATTTGTCTTCGGTAAGACCTTTGGTACCGATACCAAAAGGTGACCAAGCGGATAACCAATAGTGTTGATACATAGACTTAACCTGGAGGTAAAGGGTTAAGTTTTTTATTTTAAATAGTAGCAGTTAAATATTTTTTGATTTTGACTTGCAAAAAAAGAAAAAACGCTTAACAAACGTAGATGATCTACCGATATAACTAATGTAAGGGACAAGAGGTTCAAGCGCGCGATTGAATCAGCTTGTTTCAAACTATAATCAACCATCCACAAGGACGTGGAGGTTACATTCAAGGAGGAAATAATCATGCGTATTAACCACAATATTTCTGCATTGAACACACACCGTGCTTTAACTGCTAACACTGGTGCTAGCGGAAAATCTTTGGAAAAATTGTCTTCAGGTCTTCGTATCAACCGTGCAGGTGATGACGCAGCAGGTCTTGCGATCTCTGAAAAAATGCGTGGTCAGATCCGTGGTTTGGAAATGGCTTCCAAAAACGCACAAGACGGTATCTCTCTGATCCAAACAGATGAGGGTGCATTAAACGAAACACACAGCATTCTCCAACGTATGCGTGAGTTGGCTGTTCAGTCCAACAACGATACGAATACAAATGCTGACCGTAGCGAACTTCAAAAAGAGGTTGCGGAATTGATCAAAGAAGTTGACCGTATTTCTAATAACACTGAGTTCAATACACAAAAACTGTTGGATGGTACTTTCAGTGCAAAATACATCCACATCGGTGCAAATGCTGGTCAAAGTTTGACAATCACTATTGCTGATATGGACGCTACTGCATTGGGAATTAACGCTGAAACAGTTGCTACAAGAGCTGGCGCTTCTGCTGCAATTACTGCACTCGATGCTGCAATCTCTCGTGTATCTGCTCAACGTGCATCTCTTGGTGCGATTCAAAACCGCTTGGAGCATACTGTTAACAACTTAGGTACTGCTTCTGAGAACTTGACTGCATCCGAATCTCGTATCCGTGATGTAGACATGGCGAAAGAAATGATGGACTTCACGAAAAACAACATCTTGACCCAAGCTGCTCAAGCAATGTTGGCTCAAGCTAACCAACAACCACAAGGTGTACTCCAACTTCTTCGCTAATAATTACTAAGCCAGAAATACATTATTACATGTAAAATGATAGATAGCTCTTGTAGCTATCTATCATTTTTATAAGGGTGATGACCATGATAAAAGTTGGAGAGTATACATTTAACAAGAAAGAAACACTAAAAGAAACTTTGAATACTATACTGGAATATCTTCGCATCAATAATTTAATAATTGTAGATGAGATAGGAACACCACTTTCAGAAAGTCAAGTGAATGAACAACTTGAAAATAATAACGATGTTGTTTTTTACACAAAAACGATAAGTAATTTAGAACAGGAAACAATTGATGAGACATTAGCTTATGTAAAAAAAGTGAGATCATGGATTATAGAGAATATCGAAGAAAATAATGATTCTAATCTTTCTCAATCATTTGTAACAATATTAGAGGCTCTTCTTGAATTGGAGAAAGTTTCAACATACTTTTCGATAGATGCAATTACTGCAATAAAAATTCAAACTCTTTCTCAAAAGGCACTTCCACAAATGGAACAGGGGAATGAGGAATATCTGAGAGATCTACTGGAATACGAGATACTCCCAAGTATTCAATTGATGGAAAAGCATCTTGTGGAAAGGAAAATTAATTAATGACATACAATATCATATCTCAATTGGCAGATTCAGGGGATAGTGTTTATGTCTATCAAGATGTAAGTAATCAAAAGAATGTCCCACTTAATTCTCTATATTCTCCAGAAAAAGAAGCTGAAAAATTTTTACGTAAGGTTGAGATACACAATAAAGTAATTATTCTAATCGGGTCAGGAAATGGAGCGGTTATTCGTAAGCTTTTAGACTCGACAGAAAAGTTTATCCATCTATTGGTGATTGAACCGTTTAAGGGAATTTTCCTAGACACTGAACTTTTCTCGGATAAGGAAAATGTTACTTTTTTTCAATATGAATCAATGTCTCACCTTACATTTCTGGAGTTCATTCAGGACTTCAATAGTGTGGAAACGGAATTATTAATCCATCCTAATTATGATCGAACTGAATCAAACCTTTTGCACAAAATTATTATGGAATTAACACAAACGATACGTTTGGCAAGAGTTAATCAAAATACACAAGAAAATTTACGGAAAGAATGGATTATTGAACCATTACTAAATTTGGAGTATAATGCTGAGCTTACTCCCCTTCAAGAGTTAAAAGATTTATTTATTGGAGAAAAGGCTATTCTAGTTGCATCAGGTCCATCGATGAAGGAGTTAATTCCATTTGTTAAGAATGCTCAAAAAAGTGCCTATGTACTTGCTGCTGGCTCAGCGATTAATGGCTTGCTTCATCATGATATAGTCCCAGATTTTGCAGCTAGTTTTGACTCAAGTCAAATTAACTTTGAAGCACATTTTAAGGATACCAAGTATTCCGGTCCCTTATTCGTAGGCAGCATAGTGAACAATGACATTCTAAAATACCATAAAGGTCCAACGATCGTAGCCAGATTATCAGGAGACCACATAACCAAAAGAGCGTTGCCAGAATTAATGCATTTCAAATCGGTTCCTTCAGTTGCTGTGTTTGGTCTGCAAATCTTACAATATTTAGGGTTTAGTGAGATTTATTTAGTAGGCCAAGATTTGGCATTAGTGAACGGTAAGTATTATTCTGAAGGAGTTAAGGAGCATAAAGGTAGTATAAATCAAAAGGCGGAGCTTTTGGTTGAAAGTAACAGTGGAGATCAAGTACCAACAACCTACGGACTGTATCCATTTTTACATTCGTTTGTAGAATTAATCAAAATAATTGATAAGTCGAAAACGAAAATATTTAACCTGTCTAAGCACGGTGCAAAAATCGATGGTGCTCCATATATTGAGGAAGATAAAGTAGTATTTTTAGAGGAAAGAAAAGAGATTCACTTTTCTGTTAATCCAAAGGTTAGTAGCATAAATGGGCTTACGATCACTGATAATATTCTTGAAGAAATAAAATCGTTTAAAAAAGACTTGGAAAAATCCAAGAAAGATCTGGATCGCCTAAATCCAAATGTTGTGTCAGTTACTGATATGAAAAGAGTGATAAGACTTTTTTCGAGAACACGTAATCACACCATATTTGAAGATGTAGTTACACCTCAGTTCTCTTTTGTCATTCAGAGGATTTCAAATATTTTCCAATATAAATTAGAGAAACCATCCTATACAAGCGAAGATAGATTAGAGATGGTTACAGAGATAAAGAAGCTCTTTCAAATTATCGATATTTTTCTGGAATCTATTATGCAAGATATGAGAATAATAGAAGTGCAAAATCGAATCCACGATAATATAAAGCAATCCTAATAATTGAACTGTATTATAAAGGAGAAGCAGGATGCAATTAAAAGGAAAAATCTTGGTTACTGGTGCTGATGGATTCATTGGCTCCCATTTAACGGAGGAATTAATTCGTCAAGGTCACGACGTAAAAGCATTTGTATATTACAATTCATTCAACTCATGGGGATGGCTGGATCATAGTCCGAAAGATATCAAGGAGAATTTAGAAGTCTTTTCGGGTGACATTCGAGATCCGTATGGAGTAAAGGAGGCTATGAAGGGCTGTGATGTTGTTATGCATTTGGCAGCATTAATTGCTATTCCTTACTCCTATCATTCACCAGAAACCTATGTAGATACCAATATCAAAGGAACGCTGAATGTTGTTCAAGCAGCACGTGAATTGAATGTTCACAAGATAGTACACACATCTACCAGTGAAGTGTATGGAACAGCACAGTATGTACCGATTTCGGAAGAACATCCATTACAAGGGCAATCTCCTTATTCAGCTAGCAAGATAGGTGCCGATCAAATTGCGATGTCTTTTTTTACGTCGTTTGATACCCCTGTTTCCATCATCCGTCCTTTTAATACCTATGGTCCTCGCCAATCAGCAAGAGCGGTCATTCCAACAATTATTTCCCAAATAGCCAGCGGTCAAAGACGAGTGAAATTAGGGGCTTTACATCCTACCAGGGATTTTAATTATATTTCGGATACTGTAAATGGGTTTATTTCTATAGCAGAATCCGATCGTTCAGTAGGGAAAGTCATCAATATCGGAAGTAATTATGAGGTATCTATTGCAGATACTGTCAATTTGATTGCTGATATCATGGGCACACAAATTGAAATCGAGATGGATCAAGAAAGGCTCCGTCCAGAAAAAAGTGAAGTTGACCGTTTATGGGCAGATAATGCTAAAGCAAAGGAATTACTTGGTTGGGCTCCTCAATTTGGAGGTAGAGAAGGGCTTCGGAGAGGATTGTTTAAAACAATTGAATGGTTTACTAATCCAGAGAATCTGAAACAATACAAATCGGGCGTGTATAACATATGAGCAAGCATATTATTGAGCAAATTGTCCAGACACTTTCTCATGTTGTAAATAGACAAAATGAATTTGTTCCTTTACATGAGCCGGAGTTTTCAGAAAAAGCGTGGATATATGTAAAAGAATGCCTGGATTCGGGATGGGTTTCATCTGTTGGTAAATATGTCGATCTTTTTGAAAAGCAATTAGAAGAGATTACAGGAGCTAAAAAAGCTGTTGCCGTTGTTAATGGCACTGCAGCCCTGCATATATGTCTTCAACTTGTTGGGGTGCGACAAGATGATGAGGTTTTGATACCAACCCTAACGTTTATTGCCACAGCCAATGCAGTAGCGTACTGTGGATCGATTCCTCATTTTGTAGATAGTGAAGAGAAAACAATCGGCGTAGATCCGAATAAACTGTCGAGTTATCTAGGGGAAATAACTGAAATAAGAAGTGGTGAATGTTTTAACAAACTCACAGGAAGAAGAATAAAAGCGATTGTGCCAATGCATACATTCGGGCATCCTGTAAATATTGATCCACTTAGGGATATCTGTGAGAGGTTTCGGCTTGAGTTAGTAGAAGATGCAGCCGAATCACTTGGCTCATACTATAAAGGGGTTCACACTGGAAATTTCGGGAAAGTTGCTACACTTAGTTTTAATGGGAATAAGATCGTCACTACTGGTGGTGGTGGGGCGATTCTAACCAATGACGAAGCTTTAGGGAAAATGGCTAAACATTTGACCACAACGGCTAAGATAAAGCATAGTTGGGCCTTTGAACATGATCAGATCGGGTACAATTATCGTTTACCAAATCTGAATGCTGCACTTGGGTGCGCACAGTTGGAAGATCTCCCTAGATTTATCGAAAATAAAAGGTTACTTGCGGAACAGTATATTCAGGAATTTGCTCTAATAAAGGGTGTAAAGGTAATTAAAGAGCCTGATTTTGCTAAAAGCAATTACTGGCTAAATGCATTACTTCTCGATTCAGAGTACAAACATCTCCGTGAGTCAATACTAGAGAAGACCAATGAAATAGGAATAATGACACGACCGGTATGGAATTTATTGCACACTCTTACCATGTACCAGCATTCTCCGAGAATGGATGTCAGTAAGGCAATAGACTTGGCTGAAAGACTGATAAACATCCCAAGCAGCGCGAAATTAGGTGAATTTAATGTCAAAACGTAAAATCTGTATTGTGACAGGAACTCGTGCTGAATATGGATTGTTATACTGGTTAATGAAAGAGATTCAAATAGATACTGAATTAGAGTTACAAATAATAGTTACAGGAATGCATTTATCGCCTGATCACGGGCTAACATATCAAATAATTGAACAGGATGGGTATGTTATTAATGAAAAGGTGGAAATGCTACTCGCTAGCGATACTCCTGTTGGTATTACAAAATCAATAGGTTTAGCTACTATCGGATTTGCGGATGCTTTGAATCGATTACGTCCGGATATTATGGTTGTACTTGGTGATCGCTATGAAATTTTGGCAGCAGTTCAAGCTGCACTTGTGGCCAAAATACCTGTTGCACACATTCATGGTGGAGAGACTACTGAAGGGGCAATTGATGAAGCGATCAGACATTCCATCACGAAAATGTCTCAGATCCATTTTGTGGCTGCAGATGTATATAGGAATAGAGTCATTCAACTAGGAGAGCATCCTTCCCGGGTGTATTGTTTCGGAGCACCCGGAATTGAAAATATAAATAAACTATCTCTTCTAAGAAAAGAGGAATTAGAAGCAGAGTTGGGTATCTCTTTTGATAGACCCACATTCCTTGTCACTTATCACCCGGTAACTCTAAGCAATGAGCCAACAGAACAGGGAATGGAGTCCCTATTACTTTCTCTTGAAAGATTTACTGATAGTAATATAATCTTTACAATGCCGAATTCAGATACTAACGGGAAAATAATTGCACAAATGGTACACAATTTTGTTAAAAGACATAATGAACGCTCCAAAGTCTTTGTTTCATTAGGACAAATGCGATATCTAAGCACAATCAAATATTGTGATGTTGTAATAGGTAATTCTTCTAGTGGTATTATTGAAGCGCCATTTTTTAAGAAACCCACAGTTAATATTGGTGATCGTCAAAAGGGACGGCTGAAAGCATCCTCAGTTATTGATACGGTTGAAATAGAAGAAGAAATAACGAAATCTATAAAATACGCTCTTTCACCAGCATTTCAAGAAAAATTGAAAAGTACTGCTTCCCTATACGGTACTGGAAATGTTTCTCGAAAAATGAAGGAAACCTTGAAAACAGTAAAATTAGACAATATCTTAATGAAAACATTCTATGATAATACGAATACTTAAATCGCAATAAAGATAAGGAATTTTTGTTAGGAGAAAGTATATGAGAAATAAAACAAAGAGAACCTACATTATTGCAGAAGCAGGCGTCAACCATAATGGATCAATAGATATGGCTTTTCAACTGATCGATGCTGCTAAAAAAGCTGGTGCAGATGCAGTCAAATTTCAAACCTTTAAAGCAAAAGAGTTAGTTACAAAAAATGCTTTTAAGGCGGAATATCAACTAAAAACCACCCAATCAGAGCAAACTCAGTATGAAATGCTAAAAAACTTTGAATTGGATCAAAATGCTCATAATTTATTGATTGAACATTGTAAACGTGTTGGAATACAGTTTCTATCCACACCGTTCGATATGGAAAGTGCTGAATTACTTATAGAATCATTGAATATTCCGATAATAAAAATACCTTCTGGAGAAATCACCAACGCACCTCTGTTGTTACAAATAGCAAGAAGAAAAAAAAAGATGATATTATCTACCGGGATGAGCACATTAGCTGATATCGAGTTAGCATTGGGAGTCATTGCATATGGTTTGATTCAAGCAGATAGCGGAAAACCCCCTTCCTTTGACGAGTTTCAAAGTGCATATAGTTCTTTCGAGGGACAAGCAGCTTTGAAAGAATACGTTAATCTTTTGCACTGTACTTCAGAATATCCAACTCCATACAATGAAGTTAATTTACAAGTGATGGATACTTTGCGCTATGCATTCCAATTGCCTGTAGGGCTATCCGATCATACAGAAGGGATATGCGTACCAATTGCTGCTGTGGCTAGGGGTGCAGCTATTATTGAAAAGCACTTTACTCTCGACCGCACACTGCCTGGTCCCGATCATCAGGCATCATTAGAGCCGGATAATCTTAAACAAATGATTGACTCAATTAGGCAAGTAGAACAAGCACTAGGTACTTATGTAAAATTCCCTACAGAATCAGAAAAGAAAAATAAGGATGTTGTTCGAAAGTATCTAGTGGCGGCTAGGTCAATAAAAAAAGGAGAAAGGTTTTCGGAAGAGAATCTTACTTCGAAACGCACAACTAGAGGAATATCTCCAATAAATTATTGGGATTATTTAGGCAGGGAAGCACAGAAAGACTATGATCAAGATGATGTGATCGAAGAATGACTAAGCCAATTTTGATACTTGCTGGTGGAGGCCATTCGAAAGTTCTATTGGAAGTGCTACGATTACAAAATCAGAAAGTAATAGGTATTGTTGATCCTAAAGCTACAATTTCAAAATTGGGCCATATTTGCATTTTCAATTCAGATGAAGCAGTGTTCGATTATCCTCCTGATGAAATACTTTTGGTAAATGGAATTGGTTCTGTATCTCAACCATTAAAAAGACGTCAACTTTTTCACTTTTTTAAAGAAAGAGGTTACTCATTCGCCGATATCATTCATCCATCAGCAATTATTTCAAGCACATTATCACATCAGGAAGGGATTCAGATAATGGCAGGTGCTATTGTACAAACTGATGTATTCATGGGAGAAAACGTAATTGTTAATACCAGGGCATCGATTGATCATGATTGTGTGATTGGAAATCATGTTCATCTGGCACCTGGTGTTGTACTTTCGGGGAATGTTCATGTCGGTGATATGGTTCATATTGGAACTGGTGCAACTGTCATTCAGGGAATTAACATAGGGAATGATTGTGTGGTAGGTGCAGGAGCGGTTGTTGTGCGAGATGTTCCTGATGGGGCAACAGTAATTGGAGTTCCAGCAAGGGAGGTTTGACGATGATAAATTGGAAGAACATTCTAGCTTTGCCATCAACATCAGTTTTTGATGCTATTCAAATGATTGATTCAAGTGGGCTTCAAATTGTACTTGTTGCAGATCAGGATGGTCGATTACTTGGAACAGTAACTGATGGAGATATCAGACGAGGACTGCTAAAAGGAAGGCAATTAACAGACCCTGTTTCTACTGTGATGAATCCTTATCCTAGTGTAGCTACGCCATTTGATTCTAGAGAAAACATTCTTGCACTCATGAAGATCAAGCATTTACGTCAGATTCCTATTGTTGATGATGAAGGTACTATCATTCGAGTAGAAATATTGGACGATTTACTACAACCTAAGAAAAAAGAGAATTGGGTTGTTCTCATGGCAGGAGGATTAGGGACTAGACTAGCTCCTCTTACGGATGATTGTCCAAAACCTTTACTTAAAGTTGGGAATAAACCCTTGTTGGAAACAATTATGCTTAATTTTATCGAGCAAGGTTTTCATCATTTTTACATTTCGGTAAATTACCGCTCCGATATGATTACAGACTATTTTGGAGATGGCAGTCGTTGGGGTGTAGAAATTCGATATATTCACGAGTCAAAACGGATGGGAACAGCGGGAGCGTTAACGTTATTGCCAGAGGTACCCCAGCTGCCATTAATCGTAATGAATGGAGATCTGTTAACAAAGGTCAACTTTGAGCAACTCTTGGACTTTCATACTACACATCATGCAGTAGCAACGATGTGTGTCAGAGAATACGACTTCCAAGTGCCGTATGGAGTAGTGAAAATTGACAAGCATCGACTGTTACGTATCGAAGAGAAGCCGCTTGTAAGCTACTTTGTCAATGCGGGTATATATGTGTTGAATCCGGACAGTATTCAAGATATTCCAAAAGATTCATTCTACGACATGCCGAAACTTTTTGAGAAACTGGTGGATAACCAGAAGAATGTCTCTGTATTTCCTATTCGTGAATACTGGCTAGACATTGGACGTATGTCTGATTTCGAGAAAGCTAATGGCGAATTCCCAGAGGTTTTCGGATGATCCAAGATAAAAAAGTATTAGCTATCATACCAGCTCGTGGTGGATCAAAAGGTGTACCGCGCAAAAATATTCGAGAACTGTGTGGCAAGCCGCTCATTGCTTGGACAATTGAAGAAGCGAAGAAATCAAAATATATTGACCGCCTGATTCTATCTTCTGATGATCAAGAAATAATCGCAGTTTCTAGGGAATGGGGATGTGATGTCCCTTTTGTACGACCAAAGGAATTAGCACTTGATACAACACCCGGGATTGAACCTGTATTACATGCATTGGAATTGCTTCCGGGGTTTGACTATGTTGTATTATTGCAACCAACTTCTCCATTACGAATAGTGGAGGATATCGACCTGGCAATTGAATGTTGCGCAGATAGTATTGAGGGTTACTGTGTGTCAGTAGTTAAGCAAGATAAAAGTCCTTACTGGATGTATGAGTTGGATCAGGTTAATCGCATGAAGAAGACGATTCAACTTGATGATAAAATCAACACAACACGTCGTCAAAACCTACCTGATGTTTTCTCGTTGAACGGTGCAGTTTACGTTGCAAAAGTGGAAAAAATTAAAGAATCAGGTTCTTTTCTTACGGAGCATACTATCGCTTATGTTATGCCGAGAGAGCGGTCTTTTGATTTAGACGAAGAGTTAGACTTTTACGTAGCAGAAACAATTTTAAATAAAAGAATAAAGAAAGAGTAGGTTAAGGGAGAATTCGTTATAGTTCCTTAGCCTTATCTTTATTCTGTTAAACATTTCTATTCCAATCACCGATACTAATAATAGACAAATGAAGTACGGACAAAAAGTATTGGAGGAGATTGCCTTGGACTTGAAATCTGTTGGAAATGTCAGTAGGATTACGACCTCTTACGAAAAAAATTTATCTCCAGACACAGCAAAGAGCGTGCAAACGGCTACAAGCACCAGTAATCAAGTAGCACCAATAGAATCAAAAGTCGACCGTAAGGACCTGGATCGCAAGGAATTGGAGAAAGAAATGGAAGGCTTGAACAAATGGCTGCAATCGGGTACCACCCATTTGAAGTTCCAATTGCATGAGAAACTAAATGAATATTATGTTGCTGTTGTCGACGACCAAACGAACCAAGTGATTAGGGAGATTCCCTCCAAGAAGATGATGGATATGGTTGCAAAAATGCATGAAATGATCGGGATTCTAATTGACGAAAAAAGGTAGGAGTTGAGTGAAATGACAACCATCAATAGTATGCGCATATCTGGTTTGGCGTCTGGTATGGATACAGACACAATGGTAAAAGACTTAATGAAAGCCCAAAGAGCCCCATTGGATAAATTACTACGTAATAGACAGCAGGAAATGTGGAGACGCGACGCTTATCGGGAAATGAACCGTCAATTGCTCGACTTTCGTGATAATGTTCTCAGCTCAATGCGTCTTCAGGGGACATTTCTAAAAGAAAAGGCAGTTTCTGACATGGATTCAATTGTATCCGTTGTTAGTACGGGAAATGCCAATTTGTCTGATTACAATATAAAGGTTACAGGATTGGCGACACCTTCTAACCCCTCTACAGTAATATTCAATAATGCACTTGCTAATGAGAATACAGAGGTTGGTACTGCTTTTACGTTAAATATTCAAACAGGTACTGGAACGAAGACAGTTGATGTTTTGGCAACAGACACGATTAAATCGATGATAACGAAAATAAATGATGTCTCATCTGCTTCAGGGGCTACTGCTGCATATACGAATGGACAAATTACCTTTACTTCGACTGCAAAAGGGACATCCAGTTCGATTAAGGTATGGTCAACTGGAGCTAATAATCTTGGGATTGGTACAGATGGTACAATTCTTTCAACCCAAAACGGTACTGATGGTCAAAAACTAAAAGTAGATATTAACGGACAATCCTATGAATTTGACAGTAATACATTTTCTTTTGATAATATTACTTTTACAGCCAAACAAGTATCGGCAACAACGGTTAATGTAAAGGTGAAACCGGATGAGGACGCGGTTTTTGAGACAATAAAGAAATTTGTTGACAAGTATAACAGCTTGATTGAGACAGTGAATGGTAAATTGAGTGAGACGTATAATCGGAATTACCAGCCACTGCTGGATGAAGAGAAAAAGGATATGTCAGAAAAACAAATCGAGTTATGGGAAGAGAAAGCAAAAAGTGGGCTTATTAGAAGAGACACTATCTTGTCAGGCGTGATGTCTGGATTGCGATTGGATTCATACTCTGCAATTCAGGGGCCAGATGTTAATTCCAAATTAGATACACTTTCTGAAATTGGTATTACAACCGCCCAAGCAAGTGATAAAATGGCTTCTTTTAACTACAGAGAAAATGGGAAACTATACATTGATGAAACTAAATTAAGGGAAAAAATTCGAAGCAACCCAGAAGATGTCATGAAGATTTTCACTCATTCGTACGACAGTTCAGACGGTGGGTCTGAATTTGGTGAAACAGGTATTGCGAAACGTATGTATGATCGGTTAAACGATTCAATTGAAAAGTTAACTGATAAGGCAGGCTCCGCTTACGATTCTGATACCGCAGATTATTACTATTTTGGAAGAATGACTCGAAATATGAATAAGCAAATTGGACGTTTAGAGGATCGGCTTGAAGACATTGAAAGCCGCTATTATAGACAATTCGCTGCTATGGAAAGAGCGATTAATCAGGCTAATTCTCAATCCGCATGGCTTACTCAACAATTTGCTGGCTAACGTAAATTAGAGGTGATTTTGTGTGATAAATAATGCTGCGCAAACATATCAAAACAACCAGGTAAATACAGCGTCTCCTCAAGAGTTAATATTGATGTTGTACAGTGGTGCGATAAAATTCATTAAGCAAACGAGGACAGCAATTCAAGAGAAAAATTTTGACAAGGCTAGCCAATTTAATCTACGAGTACAGTCCATACTAAACGAATTAATTGTTACTTTAGATCATAATTATCCGATTGCAGAGCAATTTCTGAGTTTATATGAATATATGCTAAGACGAATGATTGAGGCAAATGTTAAAAAGGATATTGTTATTCTTGAGGAAGTCGAAGGATTGTTTGTCCAGTTTCGTGACACTTGGAAAGAGGCTATGTTGATAGCAAAAAATATGTAAAAGTCTTCACTAGTATCATAGACCTTTACTTTTTAATGAAGTAGTCATAATAAAGGTAGGTACACTATGAAAACAGTAATAGAAACATTACTGGAAGAACTACTGCTGATCACCAATTTATTAAAAGAGAAAGTAACGCAGGATGATACAGAGCCTGAAGATTGGTTAGAGATTCTTCAACAACGACAGGAAATTATGAACAAAATTCAAAGTTTACTCGATAAAGACAATCACCTAGAACCTACTCTTAGAAACCTATTCGGGGAAAAGATATTACAATTAGAATCAGAAATTAAACAATCAATGGATCACAAAAAACAAGTATTGGAAAAGAATATTCAGAAGCTAAACCAGACGAAAAACATGAATAGACAGTATGGATCTTCTGGATATACGGCGTATGGAGCCTTTTTTGACACAAAAAAATAGTTATTGTTAAAAAGCGACTAATTACTTCTGTAATTGGTCGTTTTTTGTTCTTTTCTTTCTTTTGAGTAACAGGACTAATTATTAACAAAATCGAATTAAATATCTATAGTGTTAATAAGAGGTGTCGAGTATGAGGATTAATCATAACATTTCCGCACTGAATACATACAACAGTATGAAAAATAATAATAAAGAAATTGCTAGTTCAACCAAAAAACTGTCATCAGGGCTAGCAATTAATCAGGCAGCTGATAATGCAGCAGGACTGGGAATCTCTGAAAAAATGAGGGCCCAGATTCGCGGACTGGAACAAGCGGAGAGAAATGTACAGGATGGGATTTCTTTATTACAAACGGCTGAGGGTGGATTAGCTCAAATCGAAAATCCATTGCTACAAAGAATGAGAGAATTAACAATACAGGCTGCAAATGGAACCTTAACCCCTGGTGACAGACAAGCAATTCAGAAAGAAATTGATCAAATCAAGAATAGTATTAACGACATAGCAAATAATACCGAATTTAATGAAATAAAGTTATTGGTGCCACCATCCATCGAGGGGAGCGGTGGCTCTTCAAGCGGGCAAAAAGCTGACATTATTTTCTTGATTGACGATTCGGGGACGATGCAAGAAGAGATAGATGAAGTGACAGCGGGTATTTCAAACTTTGTAAGCACTTTATCATCATACGGGGACGTGAGGGTAGGTACCGTAAGCACAGTACATCCCGGCCGAAATCTTCCACTTACGAATGACATCGCTGCGATCCAGAATCATCTATCCACTGTACACATGGCTACT
This sequence comes from Brevibacillus nigriterrae, assembly GCF_049846925.1. NCBI lineage: Bacteria > Bacillati > Bacillota > Bacilli > Caryophanales > Paenibacillaceae > Brevibacillus > Brevibacillus nigriterrae. The sequence goes on along the minus strand of NZ_JBNCMT010000005.1, from coordinate 69,598 downwards.
CCTGGTGGATCAACTCCGTATCAACATATCATTGATTACGCTCCCAGCGGATCACAAGGATCAACACTTGGGTATGATCCCGGTTCAAAAAAGATATTTGTCGTCCTGACAGATACAAATAATGAGAGCGTCGGTGTAACGGAATCGAATGTAAAGGCTGCTTTAGATGCTGATAATATATATTCCTATGTATTTGGAATTGATTTACAAGGCTCATCCAATACCTTTTCCTATTCAAGTGCGTACGATGAATTTGCACAAAAGATTTTTATTCCGGCGACAGCATCAGACATTGCTTCTAATATTTCACCTGGGCTATCAGATGCCATTGTAAAGGATTCAGGTTTTGGTCAGGTAGAACTACCTATGCAACCACTTCATCTGCAGGTTGGACCGAATAGTGGAGATTTATTTACCGTTCAATTGTTTGATGCTAGGACAAAAAATCTCGGAATTGATGATATAGTTGTTGATCCAATAGATAAAGCGGAAGCGGCGATAGAAAAAGTGGATCAGGCTCTTGAAAAAGTCTCATCCGAGCGATCTAAATTCGGTGCGTATCAAAATGCGTTAGAACATATTTCTAATAATGTATTGAATTATAATAGTAATCTTACTGCTACTGAATCACAGATAAGAGATGCCGATATACCAAAAGAAACTGCAAAATTAGCAAGTAATAAAATAGTACTGGAATCGTCTCAGGCAATGCTTGCTCAAGCAAATCACATCACACAATCGATTCTTCAATTGTTAAAATAATATCGATAGAATATGGAAAAGGTACCTCGCAAGTAGTGTTACTACTTACGAGGTACCTTTTTTCAATGGAGCTACCCCCGCAAATCCACTATTTTCCCTAATGTTGGATGCGGTGCTGATTTGGCGGTTTCCTGAGCTTTTGAAAAATCGTTCAGCATAACTGTAGCTTGTGCAGCTCCAGTTGTCTGAGCCATATTCATCACACTAAGACTCACTGTTTGTCGCAAGGCAGCTAGTTGTTGGCCCATCATACTATTCAGTTCCATCTCTATCTCTCCTCTCTGCATGAAGTAGTCTTCTTTAATGATTATCGACAAAAAGTGCTATTTTCTTTTTAAAAACAAAAAATTTTATTATAATAAGAGATATTATAGAGGATTTCCTCAATTCTTGCAGAATATACAAATTATGACTCCGCCCCGCCTGCTACGTTTTCTTGCTTAACCGCTTGAAAACTTCTCCTTTCAGGGGTGGGGTCTCTTATTTTCTTCCCCCTATATTTTCTCCCTCCAATTCCCCTACTCCCCCTCTACTCTATCTCTGCTATAATAAAATCGACCAGTTTCGCCATGACACTGTATAAAATGACAATTTATTCCGATGAAATAAGGGAGTAGTTGAGAATGTGGCTGTTGGGTGGATTCCAATCGAGCCGTAAATACTAGAGGGTTTAGGTGGGTGACGATGTTGAACCGGTTGTTAATTTCTACGAAACGCCGATCGCTTGTGTTAATAGGGGCAATCATGCTGATTCTTGTGCATGTCGTCTATTTGAATGGCAACATCAAAGAATTGATTAATCCGACAGCGATTGAGCTTGTTGCACTGGCTGTGATCGTTTCCTTTGCGATCAAACGAAAACATATTCAAATCCGTCCATTATTGCGTTTGCTGATTCACGGGCGGGAAGGGAATTTGGAAGAGACGATCAAGCGTTTCTACTATTATGCTCTGGTTCAAAAGGAACAAGGCTATATGCTGCTCGAGAAAGAATTGCAGAAAGAACCGGACTCATTTGTTCGCCGTGGAAGTATTTTAGCGATTGAAGGGGTTCCCGAGGAGGAACTGCGGATCATTTTGGAAAATGAGCTGAAAGGGGAGCAATACCGTTATTTACAGACAGGCGGTATGTTTCGTCTGATCGGCTTGCTTGCGCCTGGAATGGGACTGGTGGGGACGCTGTTTGGGATGACAGGAGTACTGGAGAATATCTCTGACTTCGGTAAGACGGGGCACAGCCTGAGCGCTGCTGTAGTGGCCACTTTGTATGGTGCGCTGCTTGCCAACCTGTTTGCCCTGCCATGCTACTATCGTCTGATGGATATCCATGATCGGGAGATGTTTGAGAAGCGGCTCTATATCGAGGGAATGATCAGCTTGCAGCGTATGGAGACCCCTCGTGTGCTGTTTGAGAAATTGAATTCGTTCCTCCCAGGTGATCAGAAGCTCGTCCTGGTCAAGCAGCCGGGAAGTAACAGAGGAACGATTGAAAGGCAGGCCAGCCATGCAGGATGAGCGCCTTTACGACGAAAAAGAACTAGAGAAAAGCTGGCTCATAAGTTACAGTGATTTGTTTACTCTCCTGTTCGTCATCATTATCATCGTAGCGGCATCTTCTTCTTCCCAGATCCAGTCAAAAATTGAGCAATCCAAAAAAGCGGAGGAAGCAGAAAAACAATCCATTCAGGAAGCAGCCAAAAGCCGTGATATTCTGCAAATTCAAAAGCTTGAGCTGCAACGGGAAATTGCCCAGCTTGAAGGAAAACGCAAATCGTTGGTTGAGAACATTCGAGAAATGAAAGCGGACGAGAAAATTGCCGACCCGAATTGGGAGACGGCCAAAGCGCAGCTTGCGGTAGCCCTGCAAGAGATGAATGTACATTTCGAAGAGACCTCCGAAGGGTTAATGATTCGCTTTCCGGAAAAAGTGATGTACGCAAGTGGATCTGCGGATTTAAGTGACAAAGGAAAGCAAGCCGTAACAAACGTCGCCAAAGTCCTGCAGCGTTTTACCTATAAAGTACGGATTGAAGGCTATACAGACGATGTGCCGATTTCCAACAGCCAATTTCGCTCCAACTGGGAATTATCCTCAGCACGAGCCATTTCAGTTATGCGAGAGTTAGTTGATTCGAATGGTTTACCTGCTTCCCGATTCATGGTTGCCGGATGGGGTGAGTATCATCCGATTGTTGACAATGCGAATGCAGAGAATCGGGCGATGAACCGTCGAGTCGAAATGCTGATCCTTGCTGAACAGGAATAATAATCCATTCACAATACAGGCTTCCTCATCGAGGGAGTCTGTTTTTTTTATTTAGGAATACAATAAATATAAGTTTTAATCCGTGTTGATTAAACAATATTTTTCTTCAAAGAATCCGATGATTGCTTGAATTATCTGATTGTTGTATGATTAACAATAATGCATAAATAAACAAAATTACAAATAAATATAATTGTTCGATAAAATAATTTTGAATTTGCAGGATTTTCTGTAAAATTAGAGAATTCAAGAAGAGGTTTTGGTATACTTGTAGAGACATGGTTTTCCCCCATAGTTAATGTTGTGCACAACTCATTGTGGATAATGTGGATAAGTCTGTGGAAAGGCTAAATAAAGAACCTTTTCATGTGGACAGGTATGGGGAAAAACTGAAAAGCAGAAAAAATACGTAAAGAGAAGATGGAAAGAAAAGAAGGGGGCAATCTGTATGAAGATCGGAATTGGTAAGAAATGGCTTGCAACGCTTGCGTTGGCTGCAAGTGTAAGCCTACTTGCGGTTGGCTGTGGAGGCGGACAGCCACAGGCTGGTGGTGGCCAAACTGGCGGTGCGGCAGACAAGGTATATGTGATTGGTACTGACGCAGCATACCCTCCATTCGAGAAGATGGAAGCGGACAAAATCACTGGATTTAGTATTGATGTGATTCAGGCTGTTGCAGATGCCGCCGGATTTAAAATTGAAGTCAAAAATACTGGTTGGGACCCGCTGTTTGACGGAGTCGATAAAGGTACTGTTGATGCAGGAATCTCTTCTATTACAATTACTGAGAAACGCAAACAGTCATACGATTTCTCTGATCCGTATTTCGATGCAAACCAACTGATTCTTTTACCTGAAGATTCTACAGTTACAAAATTAGCAGAATTGAAAGGCAAAAAGATTGGTGTGCAAACAGCGACAACAGGTGAAGAAGTTGTGAAAAAGGCTTTCGGCGATACCTATGAAGGAATCAAAGGCTATGATGATACACCATCTGCAGTTGACGATTTCTTCAATGGCCGTGTTGATGCCGTGGTAGCAGACAATGGTGTAGTAGCTTACTTTGCAAACAAGATTGAAGGCAAGAAGTTCAAACTCGTCAAAGATGATTCATTTGAAGCAGAGCACTACGGAATTATGGTGAAAAAGGGGAACACGGATCTCTTGAACAAAATCAACCAAGGTCTCAAAACAATCAAAGAAAATGGCAAGCTCCAGGAAATTCACAAAAAATACTTTAACGAATAGGTAATCTGCAGAAGCGTAGAGGTGGGTGCGTCTCGTGGCGTACCCATTTTTTCTGCAAATTGTTTGGACATTAACTGGCTAGAAGGAGGGAAGGGCTCATGGATTGGAGCGTTATTTACGATTACAGAGAGCTGTTTATTAGAGGTATTTTCTATACAATTATTCTGACCAGTGTCGCAACCTTAATCGGGACCTTCCTGGGGCTGTTTATCGGATTAGGGAAGATGTCAGACAACAAAATTTTTAAGGTTCCAAGTGCTATCTTTGTTGAACTGTTTCGAGGAACACCTTTATATGTGCAGATTTTAATTATTCATTTTGCAGTCATTCCTTCTATCTGGAAGACCTTTTTCCCAAATGATGTTCCTCCTGAGGCTCTCTTCTCCGGCTTTGTAGCGTTATCACTAAACGCAGCAGCTTATATTGCAGAAATATTCCGTGCGGGTATTCAATCCATCGATCCCGGTCAGATGGAAGCTGCACGCAGTTTGGGGATGACCAGAAGTATGGCCATGCGTCTAATTATTGTCCCTCAGGCTTTTACAAGAATGCTTCCAGCACTTGGTAATGAATTTATTGCCTTGTTAAAAGATTCTTCCTTGGTAGCATCAATTGCTGCCACTGAATTAACCTATGCTGCAAGCAATGTCGCCAAAAATACATTCGAGCGTTACCCTGCCTATTTAACGGCTGCGGCATGCTATTTAATTATGACATTATTCTTGTCCAGAGTAGTGGTTAGAGGGTTGGAAAAGCGCTACACACCGCGCTAAGTTCGCAATTTGACTTCACCAGATTGCAAGTGATATATTCGAAAAGTGAGACATAACACTCATATTAGTTTTCAAACAGAAAGGAATGTTTTACATGCAAGGTAAAGTAAAATGGTTTAATGCAGAAAAAGGTTATGGTTTCCTCGAGCGTGAAGACGGTGGCGACGTATTTGTACACTTCTCCGCAATCAAATCTGAAGGTTTCAAAACACTTGAAGAAGGTCAAGCTGTTGAATTTGATATCGTTGAAGGCGATCGTGGTCCTCAAGCAGCTAACGTAACAAAGCTGTAAGCCTGAAAACGATTTCCCTAATAATGCCAACAACCCCCCTGAATCATCAGGGGGTTTTACTTTATCTAGCCTATGCATCGATTATCCGATCATCTTCTCTATGGAAACTCCACGATACTTCCTCAGATCAATGTACTGCTCGTTTTTACGCACAAGTGGTCTCATCGGCTCATCGGTATGAATCAACACCACTTCTACAATGTCTCCATTGCTAAGTATTGCACGGCGACCCACGTATAGGAGAGCGATGTAATTAATAAACCGAGTGACAATTTCAACATTAAGCTGTCCACGGCAAGTCGCTTTCCAAAGAATTTGGGCAGCCTCGTACGGTGACCTGCGTGTCTTGTATATACGGTCCGAACAGATAGCGTCAAAAGTGTCTGCTACGGCAACAATCTGTGCTTCAATGGGGATGAATACCCCAGAGCGTCCTTCCGGATAGCCAGACCCATCACGGCGTTCATGGTGCAACAAGGCAACCTGTGCCAATAAATCGTGGGTCCCTTCCATCTGTTGAAGCAGCTTAAAGCCGTAAGTTGTATGGAGTTTCATCAGATTGAATTCTTCCTCCGTAAGCTTTCCAGGTTTCATCAGTATCTCCTGGGGTATTAGCATTTTACCAACATCGTGGAGGAGCCCAGCCTGTCCCAACAAAATGATCTCATCACGAGTTCTTTTCATTAGCTTGGCGATCAGCGCACACAAGATTCCTACATTGATGGAATGGCGGTAAGTATAATCTTCTGACCCCTCTACAAGGTAAAGCGGATGAAAGATTCCGGTTTGCTTCAAAACTTGGTCAAGCAGGGGAAAGAAGGCATCTGTAAACTGTTCCAGCGGCGGAATATACACTTCTGTAATCTTTCCAAAAAGGGACTTGGTCCGCTCCATTGCCTCACTGTAGCGTTGAGATGCTTCTGGTGTGTGGGCTAACAGTTTTTTGATTTGTACATGAAATGGTTCGTCTAAGGATTCATTTCCAACGGGTCCGAGAACTTTGAGTTCCGTAATCACATCGAGACTAACCTCATCAATTCCGTGAGCTTGAAGTAAGAAAACATCAGAATGATTCAACAAGCTACCGCGGGATAGAAGCAATAAGCCATTGCGATTATAGACGTCATCAGCAAGTAATTTTCCTACTAAAGATAAGTCTACTTTTGAGTGAGGCATGCTTTGGACCTCCGTTGGTCGGTTAGTTTTAGGAAAAATGTATCTGAATAGGATTATTATAACAAAAATCAACATTCTTTTTTGTCAAATTGTGCATATTTTATTAAGATTTTTCGTGTTATTTTGTGAATTTGTAAAAAATGACTAAAAAAATAATTAAGGTAAATAGAAGGATTTTAACAATGTGTAAGGAATATATAATACATAGAAAGGTAAGGAGGTAAGGGCAAATGAACTTTAATATTCGTGGTGAAAATATCCCTGTTACTGAGGCCCTCCGAGATTATGTGGAGAAAAAAGTTGGTCGTTTGGACCGTTATTTCGACACAGAACAAAAAACTGATGTGAATGTAACGATGAGAGTCATTCGTGGTGAATCTACAATTGAGGTTACAATTCCGATGACTGGCGTAATCCTTCGCGCTGAAGAAACGCACACAGACATGTACGCAGCAATTGATTTGATTAGTGAAAAATTGGAACGCCAAATTCGTAAGCATAAAACAAAAGTGAATCGCAAATTACGACATGATGCTGATAATAAAGTGTTTTTCCGTGAGGCAGCTCCCGTAGCAACTCTGGATTATGAAGAAGATATTGATATTGATATCGTTCGTACCAAACGCTTTAATCTTAAACCGATGGACGCTGAGGAAGCAGTACTCCAAATGGATCTTTTGGGACATAACTTCTTCGTATTCCAAAACAGCTCTACCAATGAGGTAAACGTTGTGTATCGTCGGAATGATGGACGTTTCGGGTTGATTGAACCGAAATAATTGAAGTAACTTTCAAAAATCGACACAGGGAGTAGCTAATTGGCTACTCCCTTTACTTGTGTTTGTTCGTTCTCTTTTGCTACAATTAGTTTTTAGATGAATGAACTTTACTTTGAGATAGAGGCGGCTTTCCCGGGTAGGGGAACCGTGGAAGGGGTGTCCCTATGCTAGGGCTTGTGAAAAAACTGTTCGGTGATACAAGCGAACGTGAAGTCAAAAAGATGTTTAAACGAGTGGAGAAAATCAATGCTCTGGAAACCGAGGTCAAAGCGTTATCTGATGAGCAGTTGAAACAAAAAACGGCCGAGTTCAAACAACGCCTGCAAAACGGTGAAAAGCTCGATCATATTCTTAACGAAGCTTTCGCTGTAGTACGTGAAGCGTCTTGGCGTGTACTGGGCATGCGTCATTTTGATGTACAGTTAATTGGTGGTATGGTCCTGCAAGAGGGACGTATTGCCGAAATGAAGACAGGGGAAGGGAAAACCCTCGTTGCGACTCTGGCAACCTACCTAAACGCACTTCAGGGCAAGGGCGTCCACGTTGTAACAGTGAACGAGTACTTGGCAGAACGTGACTCGACGACGATGGGTAAGCTGTATAACTTCCTTGGCTTGACTGTTGGAATCAACAAAAACGGTTTAAGTGCCGAAGAAAAACGCGAAGCTTATCATTGCGATATTACTTATGGTACAAATAATGAATTTGGCTTCGATTACTTGCGTGACAACATGGTTCTGTACAAAGAGCAGATGGTACAGCGCCCACTGTTTTATGCAATTATTGACGAGGTTGACAGTATCTTGATCGACGAAGCACGTACGCCGTTGATTATTTCGGGTTCAGCCAATAAGTCCACTGAGCTGTATCATATTTGTGCTCATTTTGTGAAACGCCTCAAAGAAGAGGAAGATTTTACTATTGATGAGAAGTTAAAAATCGTCAGCCTTACCGATGAGGGTGTTGAGAAGGTTGAGAAAGCCTTCAACATCGACAATCTCTACGATACAAACCACATGATGCTGAACCATCACATTACATCTTCATTGAAGGCTCAAGTGCTTTTCAAACGAGATGTAGACTATGTAGTTCAAGAGGGCGAAGTTGTTATCGTAGACGAATTCACTGGTCGTCTCATGGTGGGTCGTCGTTACAGCGATGGATTGCATCAGGCGATTGAGGCGAAAGAAGGCCTCCGTGTTCAAAGTGAGAGCATGACGCTTGCGACCATTACGTTGCAAAACTACTTCCGTATGTACCAAAAGCTTGCTGGTATGACTGGTACAGCGAAAACGGAAGAAGAAGAGTTCAAAAACATCTATGGCTTGGATGTTGTAGTGATTCCGACCAATCGTCCAGTAATTCGTAAAGACAATCCGGACCTGATCTTCAAGACGGAAGCCGCCAAATACCGTGCAGTTGTAAATGAAATCGTAGAAAAGCACAAAGAAGGGCAACCTGTACTGGTTGGTACGATTTCCATTGAAAACTCTGAGCGTCTTTCGAAGATGTTGAAGCAAAAAGGAGTACCACATAACGTCCTCAATGCGAAACAACACGCTCGTGAGGCCGAGATTGTTGCTCGTGCTGGTCAATATGCTGCTGTAACTATTGCAACAAACATGGCAGGTCGTGGTACTGACATTCAACTGGGAGAGAGAGTTCCTGACGTAGGTGGACTTCACATCATCGGTACCGAGCGCCATGAGAGCCGTCGTATCGATAACCAGTTGCGTGGTCGTTCTGGTCGTCAAGGGGACCCGGGTTCTTCGCAATTCTTCTTGTCGTTGCAAGATGAGCTCATGCGTCGTTTTGGTGCGGAGAACATCATGAATATGATGGATCGTTTGGGCATGGAAGAAGACATGCCAATTGAGAGCCGTCTCGTTACTCGTGCGGTAGAATCTGCACAAAAACGAGTTGAGGGCTCCAACTTCGATGCTCGTAAAGTAGTTCTCCAATACGACGACGTGATGAATCAACAGCGTGAAGTTATCTACAAACAACGTCGTGATATTCTTGAAAAAGAAGACTTGCAGGATATTGCTATCAAGATGATCTACAGCGTCATCGAACGTACAGTGGAAGCCTATTGTCCAAAAGAGGAAGTTCCGGAAGAATGGGATTTGCAAGGACTGCTGGACTCTGCTAATAACATTTTCATAAATGATGAAGCTGTACAATTGAAAGATCTCAAAGGAAAAGAAGCCGAAGAGATTGCTGAGTTCCTGACCGCTGAAGTAGACCGTCAATACGCAAAACGTGAAGAAGAGATTGGCGAAATGATGCGTGAATTTGAGAAAGTGGTTGTTCTGCGTGCAGTGGACAGCAAGTGGATGGATCACATCGATGCGATGGAACAATTGCGTCAAGGTATTCATTTACGTGCTTATGCACAAAATGATCCTCTCCGTGAGTATCAATTCGAGGGGTATGAGATGTTCCAGGCGATGATTGCCAACATCGAGGAAGAAGTTGCGATGTACATCATGAAGGCTGAAGTTAGCCAGAATCTCGAGCGCCAGGAAGTAATCAAAGGCCAGGCAGCTCATCAAGAGCAACTGAAGACATCAGGGCCATCCGAGCGTCCAGTCAGCTCCACTTCGGGAGATGCTGACTCTGAGCCGTTGAACCGTGCGCAAAGACGTGCTGCGGAGCAAGAGAAACGCCGTCAGGATAAACGTCGTTAAAATAGGGATTTGAAAGCAAAGCACCATCGGTCCGCAAAGGAAGATGGTGTTTTGTGATTCAACTGGTTGCACTCCCCTTAAAATCAGATACAATAAAACAATAGCAAAAAAAGGTTAAGAAAAACGCCATCACGTTTTTCATATCATATGCAGAGGTGGTTTTGGAAAATGGCTCTGATTGACGTGGCAGATGTCAAACAGGAAATGAGCACCATGGCTAAACGATTAGCGGATATCAGGGGGTCTCTTTGACCTGCCTGTGAAGCAAGAACGAATTGGAGAATTAGAAGAGCGGATGATCGCCCCAGATTTCTGGGATGATAACGATGCAGCACAAAAGACGATTAGCGAGTTGAATGTGCTCAAGGGCCTCGTAGAAACGATGGGGAAGCTTGATACCGCATACGAAGATTTGCAAGTGATGCTGGAGCTAGCAATCGAAGAAGGTGAGGATTCCCTTATCCCTGAGTTGTACGAAGGGACGCAGGAACTAAAGAAGAGCTTTGAGAGTTTTGAACTGGAGCTCTTGCTAAGTGATCAGTATGACAAAAATAACGCAATCCTAGAATTGCATCCTGGCGCAGGCGGTACCGAATCACAAGACTGGGCTGAGATGCTTCTCAGAATGTATACACGTTGGGCAGAAAAGAAGGGCTTCAAGGTGGAGACTCTCGACTATTTGCCTGGGGATGAAGCGGGTGTAAAGAGTGTTACGCTTTTAATCAAAGGCCATAACGCATACGGTTATTTGAAAGCAGAGAAAGGCGTTCATCGTCTGGTGCGCATCTCGCCGTTTGACGCCTCGGGTAGAAGGCATACTTCTTTCGTATCCTGCAACGTACTGCCTGAAATCGAAGACGACCTCGATGTCGATATCCGTACAGAGGATCTGAAGATTGATACGTACCGTTCAAGTGGAGCGGGGGGACAGCACATCAACACCACAGACTCCGCTGTACGCATTACACATCTGCCATCCGGAATTGTGGTAACATGTCAAACAGAACGTTCTCAGATTAAAAACCGTGAGCGGGCCATGAAGATGCTTGCGGCAAAACTGTTTGAGCGCAAACGAGAGGAACAGGAGAAGACACTGCAAGCCATTCAAGGGGAACAAAAGGACATTGCCTGGGGCAGTCAAATTCGCTCCTATGTATTTCACCCGTACTCCCTCGTAAAGGACCATCGGACCAACATGGAGGTGGGTAATGTGCAAGCCGTGATGGACGGGGAGCTGGATTCATTTATTGATGCTTATTTGCGTTCGCGCTTGAATACAGGTGAATAAGTGTTCGTAATAAACAGAGGGAGCTACTAGGTGTGCTCCCTCTCAATTATTTTTGTTGACATGTTCAAATCAATTACTTGATTCCAGTGAAGGTTTCTGTTAGACTTAGAACTCGTCAGGGTATTCTTACCCTGCCAAGCGGGTGTGGCGGAATTGGCAGACGCACCAGACTTAGGATCTGGCGGGCGACCGTGGGGGTTCAAGTCCCTCCACCCGCACCATACATAAAAAAGTAACCTTTGATTGCTGAGTGCAGTCGAAGGTTTTTGTTATTTTATGGATATTAAAATTTTTTTAGTGCAAGTGAGGAACATCACATCCCGGATCGTCACAAATCTGATACAATCATTTCAGTTATCAGTCAAGAATTGTACTTGACGATTTCTCTCTTTGCTGGGAGCAGGTTATTGACAGAAAACTACGACAGCTTGTATGATAGCTTCATGAACAAGTCATCTGATGACCACAAGAGTATGAAAGCTTGTGAGGTACTTATGAAAGCGATTCCACGTTTTAAAGTTCGCAAGACATATGAAGAAGTAGCAGAATACTTAAAGAATCAGATTGTTTCAGGGGTCTATCAACCAGGAGACCGTTTACCTTCTCTTCGTGAGCTGGGTGAAACACTTGGAGTAGGGCAATCGACCGTGAGAGAAGCAGTTGGTTCTCTCAAAACAATCGGATTGGTCGTTATCAAGCAGGGAGAAGGAACTTTTGTTTCTCGTTATGAACCAGAAGAGTTGCTCTCCGCATTTGAAATGACGAAAACGATTACAAAACAAGATATCATCGATCTTTTGGAAGTGCGCAAGATCATCGAGACAGGGGTTGCCCGTCTTGCAGCTACACGCAGAACCGAAAGTGATATAAAAAAAATCGAAGAAGCCCTTCGTGAAATGGAAGAGGCATTAGAAAATGAGCATTTAGGAGATCAGGCAGATTGGAAATTCCACTATGCTCTGTCTTGTGCTACCCATAATGCTATGTTGGAGTCTGTCATGCAATCAATTTCTGAAACGATGAGTAAGACTTTGAAAGCAAGCAGAGAGAGATTATACCAATCAGTTGATAACCCACGCCGATTGTATCAAGAACACTTTGATATTTATAAAGCTGTCAAAAGTGGGAATCCTAAGCGTGCAGAAGAGGCAATGCTTTATCATCTCATTGGGGTAGAAAAAGAAATGTTGAAATAGAAACAAAACGGTCATAACCGTTTTGTTGCCCGCAAGCGGTCACATCCACTTTTATAAAAAACGTCGAGACGTTTTTTACAGAAAAAATTTTCGGAACAGTCATCTGATGACCTGATTCTCAGAACTGTTAACAATTGTGAAGTTATGCTGATTTTTCAGCTAACGATAGATTCAAATCAAAAAAATGATAAAAAGAGGTGTTGTTATGACATGGACTCAGGTCTATGAGCCGCTAGGGAGTATTTTGGCGTCTTCTTTCGCTGCACTTATCCCAATTATCTTCTTCTTCGTGGCTCTCGCTGTATTCCGCATGAAAGGATATACGGCTGGCGCAATTACAGTAGTACTTGCTGTATTAGTTTCTATTTTTGTTTACAAAATGCCAGTTAACTTAGCCTTGGCTGCAACCGTTTACGGTTTTGCATACGGTATATGGCCTATCGCCTGGATCATTGTAACCGCTGTCTTGCTTTACAAAATCACTGTTAAAACTGGTCAGTTCGATATTATTCGTTCGTCCGTTATCTCCCTTACTGAAGACCAACGTCTTCAAATGATTCTTGTCGGTTTTTCTTTCGGTGCATTCCTTGAGGGTGCTGCAGGTTTTGGTGCTCCAGTTGCCATCACTGCAGGTCTCTTGGTAGGTTTAGGTTTTAACCCGCTTTATGCGGCAGGTCTCTGTTTGATCGCAAATACGGCTCCAGTAGCTTTCGGTGCGATGGGTATTCCGATTACAACTGCTGGTCAGATCACAGGAATTGATCCATTCGAAATCGGTGCGATTGCTGGTCGCCAGTTACCATTCCTTTCCTTGTTCGTTCCTTTCTGGTTGGTATTCATCATGGACGGGTTCCGTGGCGTGAAAGAAACATGGCCAGCTTTATTGGTAGCAGGTGGAGCTTTCGCTATCACTCAATTCTTCACTGCTAACTTCATTGGTCCTGAGCTTCCTGACATTACATCAGCACTTGCAAGCTTGCTCGCTCTTGCATTGTTCTTGAGAGTTTGGAAACCAAAACGCATTTTCCGTTTTGAAGGACAACAACAAACAATTAAAGTTGATAAGAGCTACACTGCTGGACAAATCTTCAAGGCTTGGTCTCCATTCTTAATCCTGACTGCAGTAGTAACTGTATGGAGCTTGCCTGCTGTAAAAGCACTTTTAAAAGCAACTACAATCGTTATCCAAGTCCCTGGTCTTCATAAAGTAGTACAAAAAGCAGAACCTATTGTTAACAAAGTAACTCCTTATGCTGCTGAATTTAAGCTTGATTTTATCGCTGCAACAGGTACAGCTATCCTGATCGCAGCTTTGATCTCCATGGTAATGTTGCGCATGAACTTCGGTACTTTCCTTTCAACTTTCAAAGAAACGATTGTTGAATTGAAATGGCCTATTGCTACAATCGGATTAGTACTTGGCTTTGCTTACATCGCTAACTACTCTGGTCAATCTGCAACTCTCGGTCTGTTACTCGCTGGTTCAGGTGCTTTGTTCCCGTTCTTCTCTCCATTCCTTGGATGGTTGGGAGTATTCTTGACTGGTTCTGACACGTCCAGTAACGCATTGTTCTCCAACTTGCAACAGGTTACTGCGAATCAAATCGGTGTAGATGACGGATTGCTCGTAGCTGCGAACTCTACTGGTGGTGTAACCGGTAAGATGATTTCACCACAATCCATTGCGGTTGCTTGCGCATCTGTAGGCTTGGCAGGTAAGGAGTCTGACTTGTTCCGTTTCACAGTGAAACACTCACTCTTCTTTGGTACAATTATCGGTATCTTCACCTACTTGCAAGCTTACGTAATTCCTTGGACACTACCATAGGATTTCGTAAATAAATAAAACTATACTGTCCCATTAGGGAGGACGCCGGCAACAGACTTTCAATAGTCCGCCCGACGTTCTCCCTCTTAGTTTGTTGTATATCATCAGGTTAGGAAAAGATGGAAGTGGAGGTTACCAGAATGAAAGTATCTTTATTTATTACATGTCTCTCCGACGCCATCTACCCCAAGGTAGGCGAGGCAATGGTACGTATCCTCGGTCGTTATGGAGTAGAGTTATCTTTCCCAGAGACACAAACGTGCTGTGGTCAACCAGCGTTCAACAGTGGGTACTGGGATGCTGCCAAAGAAGGCGCCAAAACGCTAATCGAATCATTCGAGGATAGCGATTTTGTTGTTTCTCCGTCTGGTTCTTGTGTGGCGATGATTCACCATCACTACCCAATCTTGTTTAAGGACGACCCAGTTATGTTGAAGAAGGCAATTGAGTTAAAAGAGAAATCATACGAATTCACTCAATTCCTTGTGCAAGTACTGGGCGTTACTGATTTGGGAGCATACTTCCCGCATCGTGTTACGTATCATCCATCCTGTCACGGTACTCGCATGTTAGGTATCAAGGATGAACCATATACGCTTTTGAAAAATATCAAAGGTTTGGAGTTTGTTCCACTTCCATTTGCTGAAGATTGCTGTGGCTTCGGTGGTACATTTGCTGTAAAATTGCCAGATATCTCAGGGGCTATGGTATCTGAAAAAGTGCAACACGTCATGGAAACAGAAGCAGAAGTACTCTGTGGATTAGATATGGGGTGCTTGATGAACATTGGTGGTCGTATGAGCCATGCGGGTAAACCAGTTCGTGTCATGCACTTGATTGAGGTTTTGTATGAAGGGGTGAAACAAGGCGTATGAGTGGATTTGAACCAACGATTCCATTGGAAGAACGAGCAAGAGTTGCCTTAAATGACGACTTTCTGCGAAGCGCTGTTCGTTTTACAACCGAAAAATTACGCAGTGGTAAGAAAAATGCTTCTGAAGAATTAGGGAACTGGGAAGATTGGCGTACTCGTGGACGTGACATCCGCCTGCATACCATTGCTCACCTGGATTATTATCTATCCATGTTTGTGAACAATGTTAGAGCAGCAGGTGGTCACGTACACTTTGCTTCAACGGCAGAAGAAGCTGTAGAAATCACAATGAAAATTGCGGCAGCCAAAGAAGCAAAGTCTGTTGTAAAGTCCAAGTCCATGGTTTCGGAAGAAGTTCATATAAACAAGTTCTTTGAAGAAAGCAAAATTGAAGTAGTGGAGACGGACCTTGGCGAGTACATCATTCAGTTAGCGGGTGAAACACCGTCTCACATCATCATTCCAGCGATCCACAAAAACAAACAGCAAGTGGCAGAATTGTTCTCTGCGGAAGCAGGTAGACAACTTCCTGCTGATACACAAATTCTTGCCGGTTTTGCTCGTTCCAAACTTCGCGAGAAATTTCTCGAAGCAGATATTGGGATGACTGGCTGTAACTTTGCCATTGCTGAATCTGGCTCTATGGTAATTTTCTCCAATGAAGGTAATGGCCGTATGGTTAGTACTGTGCCGAAAACCCAGATTACAATGATGGGTATGGAGCGTATCATTCCATCTTGGGAAGACCTGGAGACAATGGCTACCTTATTGCCGCGTTCTGCAACAGGACAAAAACTTACTGTATATATGTCTGCAATCAATGGACCACGTCGTGAACAGGATTCTGACGGTCCAGAAGATATGCATATCATCATTATTGATAATGGCCGTTCTAGACAGTTGGGTGATCCTGAGTTCCAGGAGGTTCTCAATTGCATCCGTTGTGGAGCATGTCTGAATGCTTGTCCTGTATATCGCCATGTGGGTGGTCACGCATATGGTTGGGTGTACAGCGGGCCAATCGGAGCGGTGCTTACTCCTCGTTTAAATGAAGATATCGACAAATGGGGCGAAGTAGCCAATGCATCCAGTCTTTGCGGCGCTTGCTGGGAAGCTTGCCCTGTGAAGATTCCTTTGCATGATATGCTGGTGTACATTCGTCGTCGCAATGTTGAGGCGGATGTGGTAAAAGGATCCGAAAAGCTTGGTATGAAGGCATTTAAAATGGTTACTTCCAATCATAAGTTATATGGACGGGCAATCAAGCTTGGGCGAATTGGACAAATGCCACTTGTGACGAACGGAATGATCAAGTCTCAAATTGGTCCACTAAAAGGATGGAATCGTTATCGTTTTGCACCTTCCTTGGCGCAAAAATCATTCCGGGATTCTTGGAAAGCGTTGGATCACGACATCCAGCGTGAGATGAAGGCTATGTCACCTGAAATGAAAAAACGAATGGAAGATATCGTGGCTAAACGGAGGAACAAATAATGAATGCGAACAAGGGTAAGGAGATTATAGATGAATTAGATCGACTGTCGAAAGCAAAAGAAGAGGCATTCTTTCAACATATAGCAAACCGTTTGGGCAGACAAAGAATAACGGAAAAACCTGTTCAACCGGTAAGAGGTGTTCCGGATTTCTGGAAGTCCTACCATCTTTCCGAGGAAGAACGGATCGAACTGTTCATGAAGAACTGGCAGGCAATGGGGGGCGATGCAAAGCGCTTCGCAACCAAGGAAGAGCTGGTTGAGCATATGAAAGGTATCGCTACCAGTATGTCTGCACGCAATCTCATTCGTGCCAACCATCCTTTCCTCGAGGAACTCGGAGTCGATGCTGCGCTTGAAGGCGTTGATATGACTGTTTGGAAAAAAGACAGTCCAGTTGATTTGCTTGAAAAAGCGGCAGGCGCTGATATTGGTATCACGGTAGTTGATTTTGCTATCGCTCATACGGGGACAGTAGTGGTGACATCTGGACCGGACAAAGGTCGCTCACTGAGTCTGTTGCCAACTGCGTTTATGGCGATTATCCGTGCAGAAGATATTCGGACGCGTATGGGTGAAGTAATGACAGAAATTCATAAATGGAACGGAAACGGCATGCCAGCAGGTATTCACTTTATTACTGGCCCAAGTCGATCGGCAGACATTGAGAATGACTTGACTATCGGGGTTCATGGACCGGGGATCGTGTTTGCCTTTATCTTAGGATAAAGGCAAGTTCACATTTTCTTCACATATTCGTCACGGAATCTTATTTATTAGGCGTGGTATACTTTTCCAAGGAATAGTAGCCACGTACTTCATTTGTTGGCTCTAGGAGGATGGACATGCTATACGTTGCGATGTTACCCATTATTGATCCTGATTTAAATGCCAAAGAGCGTCCTGCTCATTTAGACTACATTAACAAGCTGTTTTTGGAAGGCAAAGTAGTAATGGCTGGTCCTTACACGGACAAACGTGGAGGAATGGTCATTTATAAGGCTGATTCACTGGAAGAGGCGAAGTTGTTAGCACAAGCTGACCCAGCCGTTACTTCTGGTGCTCGCACACTGGAATTGCGTGAATGGAGTCCATTGGAATTCCCGCTTAGTTAATCACTACTTTTTCCATTTTGCAGATGATTGTCACAGCTTTTTTTGTGGAAAGCTAGTAGAGTCTAAGTTAAGGAAAAGCCTCCTCTTTTCACAGTGGAAAGAGGAGTTATACATAGCTTTTCTCACGATGAACCTCAGGAGGGAATATAATGAAACGTTTTGCACCATTTATGTTGGCTGGAGCAGTGGCTCTTGTATTAACCGCATGTGGAGGAGGAAACCAAGCTCAACCACCAGCACAACAACCTGCTACTCAACCACCAGCAGCGACTGCACCATCTACTGGAGCAGGAGTTGACACAGCTAAAGCGGAAGGTACTTACAAACAATCCTGTGCTGGATGTCACGGTGTTGACATGGCAGGACAAGTAGGACCTAAGCTTTCTGACATTGGTGCTCGTTTGAGCAAGGACCAAATCGCTGAGATCTTGAAAAATGGTAAAGGTGGCGGCATGCCTGCAGGACTTGTTCAAGGCGCTGACGCTGACAACCTTGCAGCTTGGTTAGCTGAGAAGAAGTAATTTGATTTGTAAATACCTGTTATAGACAACCACTTTCCTTGTGAGAGTGGTTGTTTTTTGTTTGAATTTTTATTATTATTTATGTATAAAAATACAGAAAGAGGAGAGAAGAGATGCTGCGTGCCGGAATTGTAGGTGCTACTGGATATAGTGGAGTAGAGTTAATCCGTATTTTGTTAAACCATCCTGAGGCCGAGATTAGTCGATTGTACTCCAGCTCAACGGAAGGGGCAGCACTGGCTTCCCTTTTTCCACACGTACAAGGGTTAGCCGTACCGAATCTGGAGAAGATCGATGCGGGGGACATAGCCGCACATAATGACGTCATCTTCTTGGCAACTCCTGCAGGTGTCAGTGCGGAATTGACACCGAAACTGCTGTCACATCAAGTCAAAGTAATCGATTTGTCAGGTGATTTCAGACTTCGATCTGCTTCGGTATATAAACAATGGTACAAAAAAGAGCCTGCTGATGAAGCACTATTGCAGCAGGCGGTGTTTGGTCTGCATGAGTGGAACACAGAGAAAATAGCAAATGCACAGTTGATTGCCAATCCAGGGTGTTATCCGACAGCAACTTTGCTTGGCTTATTGCCTTTAGCCAAGTCAGGCTGGGTTGATCCCGCCAGTTGGATCATCGATGCGAAATCAGGCGTCTCAGGAGCAGGCAGAGGTGTATCCCTGGGTGTTCACTTCAGTGAAGTAAATGAAAACCTGTCTGCCTATAAAATTGGTGTCCATCAACATACACCTGAAATCGAACAGGAACTGGCTTTGCAAACAGGGCAGGAAACAATGATACAGTTCACTCCCCATCTGATTCCGATGACGAGAGGAATTCTGGTTACGGCCTATGCTACATTGTCTGAAGCAGTAACGGAAACCGATATACAAAAGCTGTATGAAGAAACTTATGCGGAGAAACCGTTTGTCCGAATGAGAACGTTGGGTAGCCATCCTCGAACGAAGGATGTGTATGGCTCCAATTTCTGTGATATCGCTATTCATCTCGACAAGCGTACGGGTCGTGTAATAATCATTAGCGTGATTGACAATGTAGTCAAAGGAGCGGCTGGTCAGGCTGTTCAGAATATGAATACGATGTTTGGGCTAAAGGAAACGACTGGGCTTTCGATGGCTCCTGTTTTTCCGTAAGTGGGGGTGTGAAAAGAAAATGTCATCAATTATTGTCATCAAATGCGGTGGTAGCACGATGGAGCAACTTCCTCCTTCTTTTTTCGATACATTGTCAGACTTGCAGCAACAAGGCAAGAAAATTGTGATTGTGCACGGTGGAGGTCCAGCAATAAATGCCGTTTTGGAAAAGCAAGGGATTCAGGCACGCTTTGTGGATGGTTTGCGTTTCACCTGTGAGCAGACGATGAATGTCGTTGAGATGGTTTTGGGAGGGAGCATCAATAAACTTCTGGTGCGTCGTTTATTACAGGCTTCTGCAAAAGCTTGGGGGATGACCGGAGTGGACGCAGGACTGATCAAGGCAAAACAAACCGAACGACCACTTGGACTTGTAGGGGAAATTGTTGAGGTGCAAGCCGATGTACTGATCAATCTGGTGGAGCAGGGATATATTCCGGTCGTCGCCCCATTGGGTGTGTCAGAAGACGGCAAGCAAGTTTTTAATATCAATGCAGATGTCGCTGCAGGTTCGATTGCCGCAGCACTACAGGCAGAAAAACTGCTGATGATTACCGATGTGCCAGGAATTTTGGTGCCACAAGCAGATGGATCGAAAGTACTCGCAAGCAAAGTAACTTCTGATGAAGTGAAGGAAATGATAGCAAGTGAAGTGATTTATGGAGGAATGATCCCCAAGGTTCAATCAGCTCTGGATGCGCTGCAGGCAGGTGTAAGTCAGGTTGTTATCTGCAAGGGAACAAATGAAGACCTGATCCATGCTTTTCAAGGCGGTCAAGTAGGGACAATGATTTGCTAGTGAGTAGAGAGTAGAGGATAGCGCGTCAAGGATAGAATATAGAGGATAGTGTTAGTTGAAAGGGAGTTGTTGGGATTATGCAAACAGTTGCAAATTCATGCAATTTAATGAATAACTATGCTAGATGGCCACTTACCATCGTTAAAGGACAGGGAAATACAGTCTGGGATGACCAAGGAAACGTGTATTTGGACTTTAGTTCTGGAATTGCCGTGACATCGCTAGGACACGTTCCTCCTGGTGTTGCCAAACGGCTACACGAGCAAATCGATACCCTTTGGCATAGCTCCAATCTTTTTCAACATCCGCTGCAAGAACAATTAGCCACCAAACTGGCAGAGATTTCGGGGCTGGATAAAGCCTTCTTTTGCAATAGCGGTGCGGAAGCGAATGAAGGGGCCATCAAACTGGCAAGAAGGTACTCGCAAAAAGTAACAGGAGAAGGAAAATATCAAGTCATTACATTTGAACAGTCTTTCCACGGCAGAACACTGGCTACGTTAACTGCCACAGGCCAAGACAAGGTGAAGGATGGTTTTGCTCCATTGCCAGAGGGGTTTATTACGGTTCCTTATAATGATCTCACAAAGCTAAAGGATGCCATTACAGATCAAACTTGTGCCATAATGCTGGAGCTTGTGCAGGGAGAAGGTGGAGTACGCCCGGCAGATCCCGCTTGGGTGAAGGAACTCCGAAAGCTGTGCGATGAACAGGGGATTTTGTTGATTGTAGACGAGGTACAGACGGGAATTGGACGGACAGGAACCTGGTTTGCTTTTCAGCAGTATGACATCGTTCCGGATATTGTATCACTTGCCAAAGGTTTGGGAAGCGGTTTTCCGGTTGGAGCCGTACTGGCAAAGGAAAAAGTGGCAGAAGCATTTTCACCTGGCACCCACGGTACGACATTTGGTGGGAATCCACTCGCTATGACAGCAGGGTTGGCTACGATCGAAGCAATCGAACAAGAGAACCTTTTGGATCGAGTAAATTATTTACATGAAGTGCTGCTTACGGAGTTAAACCAAATCGTAGCGGAATTTCCGACACACGTAAAAGAGGTTCGAGGCAAAGGTCTATTGCTTGGACTTGAATGCAAGCAGCCTGTTGTGGAGCTGCTCTCTTATGCTAGAGAAGAAGGTATCATTCTCCTACAGGCAGGGCCCAATGTTATTCGCTTGCTACCATCCTTTATTACGACAGAAAAAGAGATTTCGCATATGGCAGATGTATTGCGTCAGGCTTTCCAACAGGATTAAAACAAGATGTATGCAACGGTAAAAACGCCGTTGCATTTTTATTAACGTGTATGTATAATAATTCACAAGAACGAATAAGAATACGGTAACCACCAAAAATATACAATGGGTAGGCAACACGGAGAGAGGAGATGGCTGTTTTGAAAAAGGATACCAAGTCCCATGGAACCGGATATTTGACGCTGATTAGTGGAGAGGTGTTTGTAGGTCGTTTATACGGAGCACCATTAACCGGGATCGGGGAAGTGGTTTTTCATACAGGAATGACCGGATATCAGGAAGTAATGACTGATCCATCCTTTGCGGGGCAGATCGTTACATTCACATACCCGTTAATCGGCAACTACGGTATAAATGAAACCGATTATGAAGCACTGAAGCCCGCATTGTCCGGCATGGTCGTCAGTGAACTATGTGAAGAGCCGAGTCATTTCCGAGCCAGTCACTCGCTTGCCGAGGTTGCCGAATCCTTTGGCTTCCCCATCCTTGCAGGCATCGATACGAGAGCCATCACCAAGATGGTTCGGGTGAACGGAAATGTTTTCGGGGTCATTGCCGATAAGCCACTGTCCCAAGATGAGGTAGCATCCTATTATGAGAAGCATGCGATGAGGAAGTTTGTCTCTGAGGTCTCCAACAAGGAAATCACTTCCTACCCTGGAACTGGGGAACACGTAGTGCTTGTGGATTTAGGCATGAAGCAATCCATTTTGGAATCATTGAAAGAACTGGGATGCCGTGTGACGGTCGTTCCTTTTGATACAACAGCCGCCGAGATCCGAGGTTTGCAACCAGATGGAGTCGTTTTCTCCAATGGGCCTGGTGATCCTACTGAGCTTTTGGCTTACTGTGCAGAATGGCGCAAAATTGCCGAAAGCTATCCAACATTGGGAATTTGCCTGGGCCATCAATTGCTTGCCCTCATGTTTGGTGCCAAAACAGGACGTCTCCCATACGGGCATCGGGGAAGTAACCATCCGGTGAAAGATTTGACAACCGGCAAGGTATACATGACTTCCCAGAACCACGGTTATGTTGTCAAGGAAGATACAATTGATAAACGCCAGGTGGCTATCACATACAAGAATGTAAATGATGGGTCAGTAGAAGGGCTGAAACATCTGTACTATCCCATTATGAGTGTACAGTTCCATCCGGAGGCGCATCCCGGTCCAGACGACACTTCACACATTTTCCAGCAATTTATCCAGTCAATGAACGTGATAGGAGCGAAGCACTATGCCTAAGTTGCAGCACATCAAGAAAGTGCTGGTGATTGGCTCAGGACCCATTGTTATCGGGCAAGCAGCCGAATTTGATTATGCCGGAGCACAGGCATGTCTTTCCTTGAAAGAGGAAGGAGTAGAAGTCGTTCTTGTGAATAATAACCCCGCTACGATCATGACCGATGAGCAGATGGCGGATAAGGTATATATGGAACCACTCACCGTAGAATCACTCACCAGTATTATCGCAAAAGAAAGACCAGATGGAATTTTGCCCACGCTGGGAGGCCAAACAGGACTGAATCTGGCAGTTTCCCTTGCAGAAGCGGGTGTATTGGAAAAATATCAGGTGGAATTACTTGGTACGCCGCTCGCAACCATTCAGAATGGTGAGGATCGTGAGCTGTTCAAAGCTTTGATGCAGCAAATCGGCGAGCCTGTGCCAGAAAGCGACACCGTAGAATCGGTGGAGGATGCATTAGCTTTTGCCAAAAAAATTAGCTTTCCGGTGATTGTACGCCCTGCTTATACACTTGGTGGAGCAGGTGGCGGCATTGCCGAGGATGAGGATAGCTTACTCGCTGTAGCCCAGCGTGGTCTTGCTGCGAGCCCAATCAATCAGGTGTTGATCGAACGCAGTGTGAAAGGCTGGAAGGAAATCGAGTACGAAGTGATGCGTGATCACGACGATACGTGCATTATCGTTTGTAATATGGAGAATCTCGATCCGGTTGGCATTCATACAGGGGATAGTATTGTAGTTGCTCCATCCCAAACCTTAACGGATCGTCAGTATCAGATGCTGCGCAGTGTTTCAACCAAAGTCATTAGGGAACTGGGGGTAGTCGGCGGTTGCAATATTCAATTTGCACTCGACCCACTTTCTGATCGCTATGTCTTGATTGAGGTAAATCCTCGTGTGAGCCGTTCCAGTGCGCTTGCTTCCAAAGCGACAGGCTACCCGATTGCACGGATTGCAGCGAAGCTTGCCTTGGGCTATTGCCTTGATGAAGTTATGAACCCAATTACCGGCTACACCTATGCGAGCTTTGAGCCCGCGCTGGACTATGTGGTTGTTAAAATCCCTCGATGGCCGTTCGATAAGTTCCCATTGGCAGATCGTTTGCTTGGAACACAGATGAAGGCGACTGGCGAAGTCATGTCGATTGCGCGAAATTTGGAAGCAGGGCTATTAAAGGCGGTTCGTTCCCTCGAGTTGGGCTATACCCATTTGTATCGAGCAGATGTGGCGGCATTAAGCGATGAAGAATTACAGCAAGCTTTGTCAAATGCAACGGATATTCGCCTGTTTGCGCTCGCAGAAGTGCTAAGACGTGGAATGACAGAGACCGAATTGCATCAGGCGACGGGAATTGATCCCTTCTTTATTCGCAGCATCGCCAAAATTATTGGAATTGAACAGCAATTGCAAAATGCAGGCTATAGTGAGCTAACTGCCGAGTTGTTGCAGGAAGCTAAGCACCGTGGTTTTACGGATAAAACGATTGCCGAACTGATTGGTGCAAGTATCGATCAGGTTCGGGACATGCGAAAAGAAAACGAGATTACGCCACGATACAAGATCGTTGATACTTGCGCTGCAGAGTTTGACGCACAGACGCCGTACTATTACTCAAGCTGGCAAGGAATCGATGAAGTGGAAGAGCAAGAAGGCAAAAAAATTCTTGTTCTTGGCTCTGGCCCGATCCGCATTGGTCAAGGTGTGGAATTTGACTATTGCTCTGTTCATGCGGCAAAGGCATTGCAAGCCAACGGGATTGTATCCATTGTGGTTAATAACAATCCGGAGACAGTCAGTACTGATTATGAGACGGCCGATCATCTGTACTTTGAGCCTTTGACGGTTGAGGATGTCCTCCATGTGGTGGAGCGGGAACAGGTAGAAGGCGTGATGGTTCAATTTGGTGGTCAAACAGCGATTAACCTGGCAGCACCACTAGCTCAAGCGGGTGTACCTGTGCTGGGAACTGCCCTTTCGGAAATCGATCGGGTAGAGGATCGGGAGTTGTTTTATCAGATGCTTCGGGAGCTTGATATTCCGCATATTCCTGGTGAAGGTGTTTCGTCCATTGAGGAGTCGCTGCAAGTGGCAGAAAAAATTGGCTACCCCGTTCTTCTGCGCCCTTCCTATGTCATCGGCGGTCAAGGGATGAACGTTGTCTACGATGCAGAGGAATTGTCAGCAGCAGTCCAAGGCTGGCTTTCGCTAAAACAAGAAGCGAACTTCTTCCCATTGCTTGTCGATAAATACATTCCGGGGATGGAAGTGGAAGTGGATGCGATTTGTGATGGAACCGATGTGCTGATCCCAGGCATCTTCCAGCACGTGGAGAAAGCAGGTATCCACTCAGGAGACAGTATCGCCATCTTCCCGGCACCAGGACTTACAGCAGCACAACAGATGACACTCACGGAATATACGAAAAAGATTGCCTCCAAAATCAAGGCAGTAGGCTTAATTAACATTCAATTCGTCATCGGCGAAGAAGGTACGATTTATGTTTTAGAAGTAAACCCTCGTGCATCACGGACGGTTCCTATCACGAGCAAAGTGACGGGCGTCCCGATGGTTGAATTGGCGGTACGTGCTCAACTCGGGCAAAGCCTCGCAGAAATGGGTTATGGAACAGGGCTATTGCCTGACATTCCATTTACCGTGGTCAAAGCGCCGGTATTCTCCACGATCAAATTAAACGGTGTCGACCCTGTGTTGGGCCCTGAGATGAAATCAACCGGAGAAATTCTTGGTCTGGGACGCACGCTTGAGGAAGCAGCAGCCAAAGCATTCCGCTATAAAGATGCTAGTTATCCTTTGTTACAGGCAAATGACGTTGTATTCGTATCATTGGCAGATCAGGATAAGCTTCCGTTTGTATCAAAGATTGCAGCTTTGGCTGAAAAAGGGGTTGCCTTTGCAGCCACAGAAGGTACCGCAAAATTATTGCTTGAGAATGGTGCAAAACAAGTCACCGTTGTATCCGAAGAGAAAGAATTCATCGAGCTGCAGCTTCAACAAAAAGTGGCGCTCGCCTTGATTACAGCAACCAAAGGGAATCGCCAGGGGCGCAAAGGATTCCACTTGCGCAGCACTGCCGTACAAAAAGGAATTCCGTTAATGACAGCGATCGAGACATTCGCATTATACTTACAAGCTTTTGCCAAAAAGGAGCGTGAAGGGCATGATGCCTGCGAAGACATTAGAACTTTATCCAAACAGTCTGTTATCCCATTGTAAAGGGAAGGACGTCCTGCGTATCGACGAATTCTCCCCACAGGAGTTACAGCTATTGCTTCAATCCGCTATCCAAATGAAGACCATGCAGAAAAACGGTCAGAACTTTCAACCGCTGGCTGGTAAAACTCTAGGAATGATCTTTGATAAATCGTCTACTCGCACACGTGTCTCCTTTGAAGTGGGAATGTATCAGCTTGGTGGCATGGGGATGTTCTTAAGCGGGAAAGAGTTGCAGCTTGGTCGGGGAGAGCCGATCAGTGATACCGCTCAAGTATTGTCCCGCTATGTAGATGCTATCATGATTCGCACGTATTCCCATGAGGATGTTCAAGAGCTGGCGAAATACGCTTCGATCCCGATCATTAACGGACTCGATGACAAGTTCCATCCGTGTCAGGCCCTCGCTGATGTGATGACGATCCTTGAGCATAAAGGAAAGCTGAAAGGCGTGAAACTGGCCTACATCGGTGATGGAAATAACGTGGCCAATTCCCTCATCTTTGCCGCCGTGCTGTTAGGTATGGATGTAAGTGTGGCTACACCGCCAGGCTACGAGTTAAGTGAAGATATCGTGCTTACGGCAACCCAATACGCCAAGGCAAGTGGTTCCCAATTTGTGATCACGAACGACCCGAAAGAAGCAGTTCAACAGGCTGACGTCCTTTACACAGACGTATGGACATCCATGGGCTTCGAAGAGGAAAATGAAACGAGATTACAAGCATTTGCCGACTATCAAATTAACGAAGAACTCGTAGCACTTGCAAAGAAAGATTATATTTTCATGCATTGCTTGCCTGCTCACCGTGGGGAAGAAGTAACGGCAGGAGTCATTGACGGAAAGAATTCCGTTGTTTTCGATCAGGCAGAAAATCGCCTCCATGCGCAAAAGGCCATCATGGCAGCAGTGATGTAATGATAGAACCTCTCTTTCATTTTCCGAAAGAGGGGTTTTTGCTTTGTTTGGAGAATGTTACCAGTAAGTAATGTGTAGGGAGGAATACAGGTGAGAGCAGTAATCGTAACAGGGACTTCAAGTGGTCTTGGAAAAGCATTTTTTGATTTGCTTGCTGATGAAGCGGGGTATTTCATTGCGATTGCCAGAAGATTTCTGCCTGAACAAATCACACGTTCAATCGAAGAAAAAGATCGAATCATTCTTGTTGAATCAGATTTGCGAGAACTATCCACGTTGCCTACTGTTGAGGATTTGAGCAAGCTTCTTGCCGATCCGTCCATCGATGAGCTTGTTTTTATCAATAATGCCGCCGTTGTGGGGCCAATTGGTGCAATTGGTGAACTTCCGGAAGAGCAGCTGATTGAGCATATCCAGGTGAACACGACAGCGGCACAACTCTTGACCAATCGTTTGTTTTCCCTGCCACAGTTGTCCCGGATGAAAATAACGGTGCTGAATATTTCGTCTGGTGCAGCAGTACGGCTGAAAGGCGGCTGGGCTTTGTACTGCGCAGCCAAGGCGGGAAATGAGATGTTTTTCAATGTGCTGGCCGATCAGTTCAAAGACAATCCGAATGTTCAAGTGGTCAATGTGAATCCGGGAATCATGGATACGCAAATGCAAGAGAACATTCGCAGTGCGAGTGATGTGCACTTTCCTGATTATCAACGATTTGTTGCTTTTAAGGAAGAAGGCAAGCTGGCAACGCCCGAATCCGTTGCATTAACCATTGTTAATCAATACGTAAGGGGTGAATGACCATGATCAAAGGAATTCCAACCTATCAGGACGCTGAAATCATCCTTCGTCTGTATGATACGTACGAATCAGACCGACTACGAGAAGTGAAGAAATGGTTTAGCCAGGAATTGGATGCCACGACGTACGAGGAATTCATCACCACCTATCCACGTGGAAGTGAAGGTTACCAACATCTTGTTACGTTGTACGGATTTTTCGAGATGATCGGGACGCTGTATAAGAACCATCTGGTACATCCAGACCTTTTGTTTGATATGTGGTACATCAATGGAGTGTACTCCAAGTTGTATCCCATACTGGACGGATGGCGCAAACAAGGGGATTCTCACATTGCGGAGAATTTCGAGGTGCTTGCTCGTGCGGAGTTGGAATGGATTGGCCGAGTAAAGGGTGAGCAGTATGTTCCGAAGGTGCCGTATCGCTAAAAAATAAACGGAAGCATCCGTACAATGGGTTATCTCATCTGTGCGGATGCTTCTTTTTTTATTCTCCTATGATTTGCTTTACCAGTTTCTTTGGAGCTGTCCGCAAAAATCCCTCTTTCATCAGTCCTTCAGCCTCTGCCCAATCTATAGAATCGGTATTACGTAGTGAGACCCAGCCGTGATGCCCAATGTAGGGCGTTTTGGAAAATTTGTTTCCTTGCTGCAGGAGAATTTCCTGCGTTTCCTTTGAAGTTTTAATTGAAATCGACGATGATTCCGCTTTTTCTCCCATCATGACGAAAGGCTTGTCTTTGATGCGAAAAGAGGTATGTCCAAACAAATCAATCTTCTCTTCTACCTCAGGAAAACTCGTACAGATTTCTCTTACTTTTGCGAGCAATTCAAGACCTCTTGTTGATTTGATCTGTGAATCTCCCATGTTCATACCTCCTTCTACAGAGTAACGGTACTGGCAATCCAGGTATATTCTACCGTTCCATTTCAAGTTTCTCAAATTTCTCTGTTGCATTTTTGGCTTGTCTTCGTACATAATCAAATTAAGCGAGTGATTACTCACTTTTATAAAAAACGAGGTGTTTTTTGTGAATCCAAAGCGAATTCATTCTTTCATAGTAGCGATCATCTGTTTACTTTTGTCAGCCTGTTCCTGGCAAGGGAATGACAGAACTCCTTATTCTGGCACAATTGAAGCAGATGAATTGCCAATTGTTGCCGAAGTCAGTGGAAAAGTAACAGGGACGTTCACGGACGAAGGTTCCGTGGTAGCCAAGGATCAAGTCGTAGCAACGATTGACGATCAAAGCTATCAAATCTCTTTGAGAGAGGCACAGGCTGTTCTTGCCTTTGCCACCGTGAAGGTAGACGAAGCTAAGGCAGGCAACCGGAATCAGATGATCGAGAAAGCGGCTGCTGCGGTAGAACAGGCGAATGCCAACGTAGTTTCTGCTGAAGCACGCAAACGGCAAGCTACCGCCAATCTGGCACGGGCAAAAGAACAACTGACCCAAGCAGAAGCTGACTTAGCGGGTGGAAAGCGTACATTGGCATATCACCAGACCAGACTTCGTGAAATGACCAGTCTTTATCAAAGTGGAGCCGTGTCCAAAAAGGATTTCGAAGCAGGACAAGAGGCTGTCAATCAGGCACAGACGGTTGTCAATCGCTTGACGGCTCAGGCGGATGGCGCACGAATGCAGGTAGTAAGTGCCGAGAGCGAAGTTGAAGCAATCTCCGCTGACACCGAGTCAAGGCTGGCTCAATCCAAAAGTGCTTTGTCAGAACTGGACTTGTTGCGAGAAGGCAGCACCGATTATACGATGAAAGCTTTATTAGCGAATCAACAGCAAGCGGTCGCCAAACTGGAGCAAGCGAGACTCCAACTCAATAAAACCAATATTCGCATACCGGAAAACGGGATTGTTCTGCGCAAGAACATCACAGAAGGTGAGATCGCCAAGCAGGGTGCTGTCCTTTTTACGATGATGAAACAGGATAAGCTGAATGTAACCATGTATATACCGGAAGCAGAGCTAGGACTGGTGAAAGTCGGCAACCTCGTCAAAATCCAGGTTGATGCCTACCCAAACGAACAGTTTACGGGAAAAATTACTTCCATTTCAGAGAAGGCCGAGTTTACCCCTAGAAATATTCAAACCAAGGACGAGCGAACCAAAATGGTATTTGCAGTGAAAATCCAACTTCAGGATGGGCTGGATAAAGTTAAGCCAGGGATGCCTGCAGATGTGTATCTGCAAGAGGTGGTTACACCATGACCTTCGCTATATCTTGCCAAAACCTTACGAAAAAGTTTCAGGATCGAGTGGCCGTAAACAACCTGACAATCTCTATCCCCAAGGGTGCCATCTATGGCTTTCTTGGCCCAAACGGTTCAGGAAAATCTACGACGATTCGGATGCTGTGCGGGTTACTGGTTCCTACCTCGGGAACGGGAACTGTTTTGGGGTTTGATGTAAACAAAGACAGTGAAGAGATTAAACAACGAATTGGCTATATGTCACAGAAGTTTAGCCTCTATGAAGATTTGACGGTAGAAGAGAATCTTGAGTTTTATGCCGGAATTTACGGGATTACAGGACAGCAATTAAGGCAGCGAAAGCAGGAATTGATAGAGATGGCAGGCTTGACAGGACGGGAGAAGCAACTTGCGGGTTCGCTTTCTGGTGGATGGAAGCAGAGACTGGCGCTCTCGTGTGCCCTGTTGCACCAACCGGAACTCTTGATTCTCGATGAACCGACTGCTGGAGTAGACCCGGTTTCGAGACGGATTTTCTGGGAAGTAATCCACGAATTGGCGAAACAAGGAATTACGGTGCTGGTGAGTACACATTACATGGATGAGGCATCTACTTGCGATCATATCGGATTCATCTTTTATGGGAATCTCCTGACCCAAGGAACTCCGAAGCAGTTGATGGAAGAAATGGGTGTGCCGACATTGGAAGATGTATTCATTCAGTTGGTGCATGATGCGGAAGGGTCTGCACACAAAGAGGGAGGAAAACTATCATGAAGCGCCTCTCCTTTTCTCGTTATCGAGCAATCGTGAAAAAAGAGATCATCCAGATCAAACGGGACAAACCAAGCTTAGCAATAGCGATTGTCATGCCGATCATGCTGTTGTTTCTATTTGGTTACGCAGTCAATACGGACGTTGAACATATACAGACAGCGGTTTGGGATCAAAGCAACTCCAAGGCAAGTCGGGAAATTGTACAGAAGCTGGAAAACACGGAGATTTTTCAGATTGCCACTTATGCAGCAAGTTATCAGGAACTTGAGAGAATGATAAATAATGGAGAAATTGGCGTTGGTGTTGTGATCCCGCCTGATTTTGACAATCACAGAGACAATCATCAGCAGGCAAAAATTCAGTTGCTAATTGATGGCTCCGACCCGAATAATGCAAGAACAGCAGCGAATAATGCTCAACTGATTATTCAAAATGAATCGATTACCACACAAGAAGGTTATTTGCAGAAACAAGGAATTGATAAAATCGAAGCACCGCTCATTGCCGAAGCCAGAGTATTGTTCAATCCCAATATGAAAAGTATCGTCTTCAACGTTCCGGCACTAATTGGCTTGATTATGCAAAATGTAACGATGACATTAACCGCATTTTCTTTGGTTCGAGAAAAAGAAAGAGGTACAATGGAACAGTTGATCGTTACCCCGATTCGACCGGTTGAGTTAATTCTTGGCAAAATTACGCCATACGTTCTGATTGGCTTGTTCTCCTTTAGTATCGTACTATTAATAGGAACGAGCTGGTTCGGTGTTCCAGTCAAGGGGAGTCTCGTCTTACTATTTTGCTTGTCGCTTTTATTCCTTGTGACAACACTGACACTCGGAGTTTTCATATCGACGGTTGCCAAAACACAGTTGCAAGCCATGCAAATCGCTTTTGCGCTTATTTTGCCAAGTGTCCTGTTGTCAGGATTCATGTTTCCACGGGAGACCATGCCGATGGTCATCCAATGGCTTGGAGGCATTATCCCGCTTACGTATTTCCTGGAGATCTTGCGGGGGATCTTTCTCAAAGGGGTTGACCTTACAGCACTCTGGCAGGAGACACTCGGCATGTCTGCGATTTTCTTCTTGATTTGCACAGTAGTTATATTAAAATTCCGCAAAAAGATCGATTAATTCCAAGATCTAATTAGAAAGGAGCTACAGGATGTCCGATCAGTCGTTTGAAGAGAGCCTGCAGCGGTTTCTTGAAGAATTAAAAGATGAAGATGATATGACTGAGAAGCAAAGGAATATATTAAGCGCCTCTATCAAACTCTTTGCCAGCAAAGGTTTTCATGCTACTTCTACGAGTGAAATTGCCAAGGAAGCGGGCGTGGCCGAGGGAACGATTTTTCGTCATTATAAATCGAAAAAAGATATTCTCATTGCCACAGTCGCTCCGCTTATCATTAAATTTGCTGCACCCTTTGTCCTGAAAGATGTAAGGCGGATATTCGAGTTTGCAGAAGAGCAACACTTTGAAGAGGTAGTAAAGGCTCTTTATCGAAATCGGTTAGAGCTCGTGGAACACAGCGTCAACCACGCAAGAATACTGCTGCAGGAAGCCTTCTTCCATGACGAAATTCGTGAAGCTATTATCCAGACGTTTTTCAAGCAAGCACAGCAAATTATTGGGAAAGTAATTGAACGGAAAATCGAGCTGGGTGAACTTCGTCCCTTACCCGTTGATGTCATTTTCCGAGTGATCTTTTCTCAAATGATTGGAATCGTCATTCACCGCTATATTATTGCTCCTGAGCAGTTTGATGACGAGGGAAGGGAAAAACATATAGAGTTAACTGCAGATATTTTAATGAATGGCTTGCGTCCTCGATAAGGGGCGTAAGTCATTCAGGAATAATCTGATAAGTCAAAAGACAAACACTTTTTGAATGTTTGTCTTTTATTTATTTTAGTTATTGTATTTTTATTTATACGTTTGTATAATTACTCACATACAACGCAATGAATGGGGAGAGACGAATATCATGGCAAAAGAAAAAATCGTTTTGGCATATTCCGGAGGCTTGGATACTTCTGTCGCAATTAAATGGTTGCAAGAAACATATAACTATGACGTAATCGCAGTAGCACTTGATGTAGGTGAAGGCAAGGACCTTGATTTCGTACAGAAGAAAGCTTTGCAAGTAGGGGCGTTAAAATCCATCGTGGTTGACGCCAAAGAAACCTTTGCACAAGAGTTCGTATTGCCAGCATTAAAATCCAACGCAATGTATGAAGGCAAATATCCGCTTGTATCAGCGCTGTCCCGTTATCTGATCTCTCGTGTACTCGTAGAGATCGCTGAGAAAGAAGGAGCAGTCGCAGTCGCACACGGTTGCACAGGAAAAGGGAACGACCAAGTACGTTTTGACGTTTCATTCACAGCATTAGATCCGAATCTTAAAATTGTAGCACCAGTTCGTGAATGGGGCTGGACTCGTGATGAAGAGATTAAATACGCTTCCGAGCACGGCATCCCTGTACCAATTGACCTCGACAATCCTTACAGTATTGACCAAAACCTGTGGGGAAGAAGCTGCGAGTGCGGCGTGTTGGAAGATCCATGGGCTGCTCCGCCAGAGGGTGCATATGATCTGACTAAATCAATTGCTGATGCTCCAGAACAACCAGAAGAAATCGAAATCACTTTTGTAAAAGGTGTACCAACCGCACTGAACGGGGAAGAGCTTCCACTGTCTGAATTAATCCTGAAATTGAACAAGATTGCAGGTAACCATGGGGTTGGCCGTATCGATCACGTAGAAAACCGCCTTGTCGGTATCAAATCTCGTGAAGTATACGAAACACCTGCGGCAACAACTCTGATTCTTGCCCACCGTGAGTTGGAATTCCTGACTCAACCACGTGAAGTGGCACAGTTCAAACCAATTATCGAGCAAAAAATGGCTCAGGTAATTTACGAGGGTCTCTGGTACTCTCCAATCCGTGGCGCACTTGAAGCCTTCATTGATGAAACGCAAGAAAATGTTACGGGTGTCGTACGTGTGAAGCTTCACAAAGGTCATGCAATTGTTGTAGGACGTAAATCTGCTTCTACTTTGTACAGCCATGAGTTGGCTACGTACAATGCAGGCGATACATTCGATCACAAAGCGGCGATCGGCTTCATCAAACTGTGGGGTCTGCCAACCAAGGTACACGCTCAGGTAAATGATGGAGCACTCAAAAAAGGCTTTAAAACCAACATCATGATTGTTGATGAAAAGGATGCGATCAAGCAATGAAACTGTGGGGAGGACGCTTTACCAAGCCGACCAATCAATTAGTGGAGGAATATACAGCATCTATTTCTTTTGACCAGCAAATGTGGCGTCAAGATATCGTAGGAAGTCTGGCGCATGTGGCGATGCTTGGGAAATGTGGCATCCTTCCGATGGACGAAGTAAAGCAGATTATCACTGGACTCAAAGCAGTAAAGGAACGGATTGAACGTGGAGAAGTAACGTTCCTTGTCGCACATGAAGATATCCATATGAATATTGAAAAGCTCCTGATTGAGGAGATCGGTCCAGTCGGAGGAAAGCTGCATACCGGCAGAAGCCGCAATGATCAGGTTGCATTGGATATGCATTTGTATCTCCGTGAAAAGATGCTGGAGATCATTCAATTGGCGATGTATCTGCAAAAGGCCTTGTTGAAGCAGGCAGAACAACACCTCGATACCGTCATGCCGGGGTATACCCACTTGCAACGGGCACAACCGGTGCTCTTCGGCTATCACCTGATGGCATATGTCTCCATGCTTCAAAGAGACGTGGAGCGTTTGCAGGAAGGATGGAAACGGGTAAATGTACTGCCGCTTGGAGCTGGTGCACTGGCTGGAACCACGTTCCCGATTGATCGTGGATTCGTAGCAGAAATGCTTCAATTTGACGGAATCTATCAAAATAGCATGGATGCGGTGAGTGATCGTGATTTCATCGTGGAGTTCTTAAGCTCTGCATCGCTATTGATGACGCATTTATCCCGTCTATGCGAAGAACTCGTCATCTGGAGCAGCCAGGAATTTCAATTTGTCGAACTCGACGATGCGTTTTGCACAGGCTCCAGCATCATGCCGCAAAAGAAAAACCCGGACGTCGCCGAGCTGGTTCGTGGGAAAACAGGCCGTGTGTATGGCAATCTGTTCGGAATGTTGACTGTACTCAAAGGCTTACCCCTTGCCTATAACAAAGACATGCAAGAGGATAAGGAAGGCATGTTTGATACAGTCGCAACGATCCATGGCGCACTTGCCTTGTTGACTCCGATGATTGAGACGATGCAAGTGAAGACCGAGCGGATGCGCCAAGCGGTGACAAAGGATTTCTCCAATGCGACCGATTTGGCAGACTATCTCGTAACCAAGGACCTGCCATTCCGCCAGGCACATGAAGTAGTTGGGCGTGCTGTACTCTACTGTATTGAGCAGGAAAAATATCTTCTCGATCTCAGTATGGATGAGTTCCGTTCGTTCTCGCCGCTGATTGAAGAGGATGTTTACGAAGCATTGGCCATTGAAACAGTTGTAAATGCTCGTAATGTATTGGGTGGCACAGCTCGTAATCAAGTTGAACAACAAATTAAGGTTTACAGCAATAAAGTTGAAGAGACGGTACATTGGATTGAGCGTACTAGCCAAAAAGTGATGATTGAGTCACTGGTTGATGTGGGCAGTAAAAATCGTTAAATAATACTGATATCTATAAGAACATAAAATCAGTCGTTCCCGTGCTTGTGTTACAAGTGTGGGCAACGGCTGTTTTTTTCTTTTCAGGATCAGTACTTTATAATAGAGTGGTACGTATCTCTACATAACCAATCACCTGCCAGACAGGTAAAAGCTTGAAGGAGGAAACAGTATGAATAATTTTCGCTTTCAGAATCCAACGGAAATACTTTTTGGCAAAGGAATGGTTGAAAAACAGCTCGGTGCACAGGTAGCCAGGTACGGAAAAAAAGTGCTGCTTGTCTATGGTGGAGGAAGCATTAAACGATCTGGATTGTATGATACGGTGCTGACACAGTTAAAGCAAATAGATGCCGAAGTATATGAATTGTCAGGAATTGAGCCGAATCCAAGGGTCTCAACCGTTCGTAAAGGGATTGAGATTTGTCGGGAAAAGGGAGTAGAGTTCATCCTTGCCGTTGGGGGCGGAAGTGTAATTGATGCATCCAAAGCGATTGCAGCAGGGGTTCCTTATGAAGGTGACGTGTGGGATTTGTTTATGCGCAAAGCGCAAGCCAAAGCAGCTCTGCCATTGGGAACAATTCTTACCCTTTCAGCAACTGGATCAGAGATGAATGGCGGCTCGGTTGTAACCAATTGGGAAGAAAACCGCAAGCGTGCATTCGGCAGTATTTATACGTATCCGAAGTTCTCTATACTCGATCCTGAATTGACTTTCACAGTGCCACGTGACCAGACCGTCAATGGAATCGTTGATATGATGTCGCATGTATTTGAACAATACTTCAGCAAAACATTGGAGACCCCGCTGCAGGAAAGATTTTGCGAGTCCATTCTGAAGACAGTAATTGAGAGTGGCCCGAAAGCACTGGAAAATCCAGAGGACTACGATGCACGTGCCAACTTGATGCTGTGCGGTACGATGGCATTGAATGGCGGACTTATCAGCTTGGGAGTCGACAATGACTGGGCGTCCCATATGATTGAGCACGAAGTTAGTGCGATCTATGACATTCCACACGGAGCGGGGCTGGCTATTCTGTTCCCGAACTGGATGACCTATGTGTACAAAGAACGGGTTGATCGCTTTGTCCAATTTGCAGTGAGAGTATGGGAAATTGACCCGACTGGCAAGACCGATGAGGAAGTTGCCTTGGCAGGTATTGCTGCCACTCGAGAGTTTTTTACCCGTATTGGGGCACCGAGCAGACTGGCTGAATTTGAGATCGGGGACGAATCGATTTCCCGCATGGCAGAAGAAGCTGTGCTGTTTGGCCCGGTTGGCAACTTCAAAAAGCTGCAAAAAGAAGATGTCGAAGAAATTTTGCGAATGAGCTTGTAAACTCAGGCTTGCGTGCATCAACACGGTTACGACCGTATTATCTTGTGAAAATCGTCTCGACGATTTTCATAAAAAGTAGATATGCACGCTTGCGTGCATCAACACGGTTACGACCGTATTATCTTGTGAAAATCGTCTCAACGATTTTCATAAAAAGTAGATATGCACGCTTGCGTGCATCAACACGGTTACGACCGTGTTGTAACATATTCCCTTTCGTTGCGTCTAATCTAACAGAAGCGTTGACCTAGAAAGTGACGGAGGGATATAGATGAAAAAATGGAATCGAGCAGTACTCAGTGTAGTGGCAGCTAGTCTGTTATTAGCAACACCTGTATGGGCAAATACAAATCCAGGGCAAGGCATGCCTCCTGCCAATGAAGAAACTCAGTTCCCGCCTGAGATGCAAAAAGCATTGCAAAAGGTGTATGGGATTGCTCCCCATATTAAGGAATTGAAGCTGCAGCATGTGAATTTCCAAAAAGGAAACGAGTATGCCCCTGATGCATGGTATTTACATTTTACGAATGCACCGCAAAACCTAGCTCCCAATGACACCAAGGAGTATGCCTTTGCTACTGTCGAGCTGGATGCCAAGACAGGGGAACTGCGCAGAATGTATAGCGACAACCCCGTGAAAAGAACGGAAGAGCATGTATCAAGTGAAGCAGCCAAGGAAAAGGCAAAGGACTTCCTTGCTCAGGTGCGGGGCAATGTAGAAGGGAAATACCAGGTAAATGATTTGGTATTTCACAATAAAATCGGCTCCAAAAAGCAGGATGGGACCATGACTTTCTGGCGTACATCTCTGGTGCAGTTCGATCGACTGGTGAATGGGATTCCTTTGGCGAATAACGGCATTACAATCACTCTTGATGGTCATGGGAATGTAACTGGATATGAGCCATATGGTCGTAATAACTTGGATATAACCAAGTTTCCCAAACCAACGGATGTGATTAGCAAAGCCAAAGCCGAAGAAGCGTACTTGAAAAATGCAAAAGCTCGCCTCGACTATAATGGTTTCTTCCCGAAAGATTGGTTCAATTACGATCCTTCAGCCAGTGATACCATGGCTGTGTTAAAGTATTCTATCTCCACGGAATTCATGATTGACGCCAAATCCGGTAAAGCGGTAACGAATTTTGTTCCTTTTACACCGATCGAGCCTGAGAAAACACCAATGAACGGCAAAGGGAAAAAGCTGATCGCCAAGAACAAAGAAGAGATTGTAAAGCTGTTGGCAGACCACTTCCAAGTGAATATGTCTGGGCTTGCCTTTACGGAGAATCCTGATATTGATGGGCCTGTAAACAGCAAGATCAAGTATTACGCTTGGCAGTCCACCCCTGTTAAAAACGAAAAAGGCGAAGTGAGCTATGAAAAGATGATTTACGTTCATGTCGCTGTTCAGGAGGATACGGGTGAGGTGCTCTCGTTTAACTTGCAAAGAGAGTGGGCGCCTGAAAATAACAACGGAGTAAAGGTGTCGAAAGAAGAAGCGATGAAGAAGGCCGTTGCAGCCCTTAACGAGTTTCTCGATCCTTCGATAAAAGAGCTTGAGCTAAGCTTCGTGTATGATCCCCAAAATATAGCGATCGTGCCGGATTGGGTTGACCAGGAAACGAAAGAGAGCGCCAAAAAATATGTGACGCCCGAGTATGCATTCAACTTCCAAGGCTTGCATAATGGAGTGCCGGTAGAAGAACGCAGATACTTTGTCCGTGTAGATGCGATTACAGGCGATGTCATCGGATTTGGTGTTCCGCAACAAGATGTTTTCAAAACGAAACTGCCTGACAACAAAAACATCATCACAGCCGATGAAGCAGCAAAAACATTCCTTAAAGAGAATCCACTTAGACTCACCTACACCTGGCCAGAATACAACAATCAGCTTGCTCCTGCTCCTTTGCTTGTCTATTCCCCGCAGTATGTAGGCTATCCGGGTTATGTAGATGCTTTGACGGGAAAAATAAACAGTCCGTTTACAGAAAAATAAAAGCAATAGGAAGGACTGCCTCCCAGTAGGAGAACTACTTGCGGGGGCAGTTTTTTTGCATTGGCTTAAATCGATACTTTAAGAAAAACGGTAAATAATAACTTTGATAAACCAAAGGGGGATTTACCGTGAGAATGAAGTTGTTCAGTGTAGCCCTTGTTATTCAATTAACAGTAGTTTTGAGCTTTGCTTTACCCGTTTTCTCAGCACAAGAGCACAGCAATAATTTACAATTGGACAAAAAAGCAAAGGAAACATTTGAGAAAATCGTGCAGCGTTTTCCTATCATACAATCAGTCGATCAGGATATTGGGATGGATCAGGATTCTTTCCATATCCAACTTCATAAAGGGGAGAAGCTTCATGTTGCAGATATTAGAATTGAGCGTCAGACAGGCCGATTAATCTTTTTGCGATTCTGGGAGTTAACATCAACAGAAAATCCGTTGCCCCGAAAAAAAGCGAAGTCGCTCTCCAAAAAATATCTAACGGACCTGCTAGGATCAGAAGCAAAGATGCACATTATTGAAGACATTGCTGAAACTCCTGTTATAGAGTCTTCAGATCACTTGGATCAAGTCGAACTGTACCCGATGACAAGGGTAACTTTCAGGCCAACAGAAGTAGCTTTGAATAAACCATATCAGTCTTATCAGCTTTTTATAGATCCACAAGGAGGACTACATTCTCTTGAATATATACACTTCAGATCGTATCAACACGAAGACCGCAACTGGATAGATGAGCAGAAGGAGATAGCTTACCGCATTCTGGAAAAACATCATATCAGCAAAAAATCTTGGGTGGAATTTACCAATGTGGAGAACGAGTTCTTAATTTATCCCCCTAAGAGTCTGGCAAATCGCAAGCAAGCGTACGCCTTATGGAAAAAGATTGAGGATGTCTCAAAACATCAAGATGGGGACAGTATGCCTGTTCTATTTGTGCATCCAAACGAGCCAAAAGCACTTTATGTTTTTCAAAGGAATTTTGGAAAAGGAGAAGAGGTTTTGATACAACTTTGGAAAGAAAACGATGACTGGCATTCTACATCCCTGCAATCGACAAAATGAGTCGATGGATTTACAGGTGAATTGTAGAAATGACAAGAAATGAGATAATTAGGGGATAACATTACACTGTTGCGGTGTTATAATAGATAGGGTGGTCGTTTTTTTGCTGTTCGGGTCGAAAAAAACCGTATTCACGCTGACCCTGTCCCATCAATTGTGTTTCCTATCGAAATAATACATTGAATATATTCAGTCCCTCTCACTTTACATATACGAGGGACTACTATCGTTTTTACTAGACGCACTGAAATTTGCAAACTAGGATGTGATTTATTTGATAGAGATGTTTGACGTATGGAAGACTTATCCGAATGGTACGAATGCGCTCAAAGGCATCAGCGTTCGAATTGAAAAAGGTGAGTTTGTCTACGTCGTTGGTCCCAGTGGAGCGGGCAAATCAACTTTCATTAAATTGATGTATCGCGAGGAAAAACCGTCCAAGGGACAGATTTTCTTGGGTGGATTCAATATTAGTAGAATCAAGGAAAGACAAATTCCTGTTGTGCGTCGCAGTATCGGCGTCGTTTTTCAAGATTTCAAGCTGTTACCGACATTGAGCGTATATGAGAATATTGCTTTTGCCATGGAGGTTATTGAGACTCCGCAAAAGCTGATCAAACCCCGTGTAATGGATGTATTGGGTCTTGTGAAATTAAAGCACAAGGCAAAAATGCTGCCAGGTGAATTGTCAGGTGGGGAACAACAGCGTGTAGCGTTGGCAAGGGCTCTGGTGAACAATCCGGGCATTATCATCGCAGATGAACCAACCGGAAACCTGGATCCTGAGACTTCGTGGGATATCATGAAGCTGTTCGAGGAAATCAACCAAAGAGGTACGACCGTCGT
Organism: Brevibacillus nigriterrae; assembly: GCF_049846925.1. Taxonomy (NCBI): domain Bacteria; kingdom Bacillati; phylum Bacillota; class Bacilli; order Caryophanales; family Paenibacillaceae; genus Brevibacillus; species Brevibacillus nigriterrae. The sequence continues at coordinate 28,948 of NZ_JBNCMT010000005.1, read as the reverse complement.
AATGGCTACTCATAACCGTGAAATCGTGAATACCATGCGTAAACGTGTAATCGCCATTGAATCAGGCGAGATTGTACGCGATCAGCAGAGAGGAGAATACGGCTATGAAGATTAGTACGATGGGGCGCCATGTGCGGGAAGGTGTAAAAAACCTGAACCGCAACGGGTGGATGACCTTTGCTTCAGTCAGCGCCGTAACCATCACACTGCTCATTCTCGGTGCTTTTCTCGTCCTTGCCCTGAACGTCAATCACATTGCTCAAAATGTTGAGAAACAAGTGGAGATTCGGGTTTTTCTGGATGTTACGGCAGATAAAGCTGTCATTGACAGTGTTGAACAGAAAATTGACCAACTCCCTAAAGTAGAAAGCGTCAAGTACGTTTCCAAAGAGGAAGGACTCAAACTTTTGCGTGACCGCTTGGGAGAGAAAGCGTACTTGCTGGATGGTCTGGAGCAGGAAAATCCGCTTCCAGATACATTGGTCGTGAAAACAACCCAACCACAGGATACGGTAGAAACGGCGAAAGCAATCAAAGAGTTCCAACACGTCACCAACGTTAACTATGGTGAGGGTACCGTTGAAAAGCTGTTTGCGGCAACAAGCACCGTTCGTAATGTGGGAATTGTGTTTATTGTCGGATTAGCCTTTACAGCGATGTTCTTGATTGCCAATACGATTAAATTGACGATCGTGGCGAGAAGACGTGAAATCGAAATCATGAAACTGGTTGGTGCAACAAACTGGTTTATCCGCTGGCCATTCTTTGTAGAGGGACTTTTGATGGGAATATCGGGAGCAATCCTGCCGATTCTGATTCTGGGAGTTTCCTACTACTATTTGCTTGAGGTGCTTCATACCAACCTGGCTGCATCGCTATTTGACTTGCTGCCGCTGTTCCCGTTGGCGTATCAGGTGGCTGGAATTCTGCTGGCGATTGGTGCTTTTATCGGGATATGGGGAAGTATGGTGTCTGTTCGACGCTTTTTACGTGTGTAAAGGAAGTTCAAAAAGTCTGGGAAACATAGCATTTTTAGATTGAATAGAGAAAGTATTGCGGGAGGAGACGTATGAATAAGAAAGTAATCCTGGCAGTAACCATAACCAGCTTATTAGCATGGGGGCTTGTCCCTTCTTCGGAAACTTGGGCGAGTAAGGCCTCCCTCGAAAAAATCAATCGAGACATCTCCGCTTTGCGTGCGAAAAAGAAAGCCCAACAGCAGCAGATCCGCAATATTGAATACAAGATTAGCAACATTAAGAAGCAACGACATGAACTTGAAGACGAATTAATGGCGATAGACCTTCGCCGTAATGAGACGCAGAACAAAATTGAAAAGCTTGATCAACAGATTGATGTAAAGACCAATGAAGCGGTTGCCGCTCAGGAAAAACTGGATGAAGCAAAAGATCGTGTAGCAAAACGAGAGAGTCTCTTGAAAACTCGTTTGAAAACCATGTATGAGCGTGGGGCCGTCTCTTATGCTGAAGTATTGCTCGGCTCTTCTGACTTCGGTGATTTCCTGACTCGCTTGCAAGGACTCCAGTTCATCGTGGAGCAGGACACACGCATCCTGGAAGAAAATATTCAGGACAAGACAGAAGTAGAACAAAAGAAAAAGGAAGTCGAGACTCGTCTTGCTGAACTGGAAGCCATCTTTTCAGAGCAGGAGAACCTGAAGGCTGAGTTGGATCAGCAGTATCAACACAGCGTTGTAATCAAGAAAGAACTGCAAAGCAAAGAAGCCGAACTGCATGAAATTGCCGAAGAGGAAGAAGAGCAACTGATTGCACTCGCTAGGCAAGAAGCTGCCAAACTTGCGGAGAAAAGCCGCATGATGTATGCACAAGGTGGAAGCTATAAAGGCGGAAAGCTTGGATTGCCAATTGCTTCGGGAAGTTATCGTCTATCCTCAGGTTTTGGTGCACGTAAAGACCCGATAACCGGTCGTAGTGCTGGGCATAATGGGTTAGACATGGCTGCGCCAAGAGGAACGACTATTGTAGCAGCCGAAAAGGGACTTGTCATTTTTGCCGGATATAGCCGAGGATTTGGCAACACGGTCATGATCAAGCATAATGAAGAAATCACCACCTTATACGGCCATATTCGTGAGGGTGGGATCAAAGTCAAAGTGGGACAAGTTGTCACGCGTGGACAGAAGATTGCTGAAGTCGGCTCCACTGGACGATCCACTGGAAACCACCTTCATTTCACTGTTTATAAAAATAATACGGCTGTTAACCCAACTTCCTATTTACGCTAGAAAGCACATAAACAAGGTAGCTCTCTATCTATTCTTTTTGATAGATAGGGAGCTACCTTTTTAGTAATGAGAGTCTGTGCCAATTTGGGACTTTAAAAACAAATTCGTTCATGGATAAAAGAGGGTAAAAATCCACAGTATCATTTGGATAAGTTTGATGATAAGCAGAAAATGCATATTATTAATTTAGCAGGTACAAATGATTGGAATGAAGTAGGCAATGTTAACGAAACCATCATTCCAAACTAATAGGTATGGGAAGAAATTGATCAATATAGGTGAGAAATACGTATGCTATAATGAAGTGGTCATGGGTTTTCCCCTTATCTTCGTTAATCTGCTCCATACAAATATTGTTTACCGGATTGGCATAAACTAGTTTTATCTCTTTTTCGGGGACACAAAGGATGGTGTGAACTTATATGAAATGGAATGGACGTACAGTTTTTGTACTTGTGCTTGTTGGTATGATGGCAAGTAGTCTCCTGACCATGGCGGTAGTGAAAAACGGTGCGGGTGCGTCCGCTCCTGCCGGGGCTGTTGCTGCAGGAAGTGGCTTTTTCAATCTGGGCGGGCACTCTCAAGATGTACCCAAGGAGTTCTCCAAAATCTATAATGCTTATCAGATTATCAAAAAGGATTATGTGCAGGATGTGAAGGCAGAACAGCTCATCGAAGGTGCGATTGAGGGAATGATCAATTCTCTTGACGATCCGTATTCCAACTATATGGATCCGCAGACGGCTGATGAATTCAACTCGTCTCTTCATTCTTCCTTCCAGGGCATCGGTGCAGAGGTTACGTTGCAAAATGGTCGAGTAACCGTAGTGGCTCCGATCAAAGGATCACCTGCAGAGCTTGCAGGAATTCAACCAAATGACCAGATCGTAAGCGTCAACGGAGAGTCGTTGGATGGCCTTGATTTGCAGAAGGCAGTTTCGAAAATTCGTGGTCCAAAAGGTACGAAAGCAACACTGATTATTCACCGTCCAGGTGTGAGTGAACCACTTACCTTTGTGGTGGTAAGGGATGATATTCCACTGGAGACCGTGCATAGTGAAGTGATCGAAAAAGATGGCATGAAGCTCGGAAAAATTGAGCTTTCCCAGTTTGCTGAGAGCACAGCGAAAGATTTTTCAACGCAGCTTGCCAGCCTAGAGCAAAAGGGCATCAAGGGCTTAATCATCGACGTTCGTGGCAATCCGGGGGGTTACCTGGTGGCAGTGAAAGAAATCGGTGAGCTGCTTGTGCCGAATAAAGGTGTCATCGTCAAGATTGCTTATGGTGACAAATCAAAAGAAGAGGAAGTTTACAACTCTACAACAGATAAAGCGAAGCCGTATCCAATTGTCGTTTTGATTGACGGAGGCAGTGCGAGTGCGTCTGAGATTTTGGCAGGAGCGTTGCATGAAAGTGGTGGCTATAAACTCGTTGGTGAAAAGACATTTGGTAAAGGAACCGTTCAAAATACGGTTGAGATGGAAGACAAGAGCCAGTTGAAATTAACCATTGCGAAGTGGTTGACACCAAAAGGTGAATGGATTCACAAAAAAGGCATTGAACCAGATGTAAAAGTTGCTCAACCGGAGTATTATAAAGCAACCCAATTGCCGCAGGATAAAACATTGCAGTTTGACATGACTGGTGTTGAAGTGAAAAACTTGCAGCTTGTCTTGACGGGGATCAAACGCAATCCAGGTCGTTCCGATGGCTACTTTGATAAAAAGACGGAGGAAGCGATTAAGAAGTTCCAGACAGACAAGAAATTGCCAGTAACCGGAAAAGTAGATCAAGGCACAGCGAAGGCACTACAGGAAGCTTTGATCGTAGAACTGAGAGATTCACGCAATGACCTGCAGCTACAGAAAGCAGCGGATGTCCTTGTGGAGCAGGTAAAGGGGAAATAATCCAACTGCAAACAGGCAGGGAAATAATGATAGGCTGTAGAATTTATACCATGGACACGGTTCCGTGGTATTTTTTTTTGCGAGGTGAGCCAATGGCATGGCATATAGTGTGGAACTGTTAATCAACTATCTTACTGCATTCGTTCATTTGCTGCTAAATCCATTGCTTTACGTGTTTGTACTTTTCATTTACCTGCAGTATCGGAAGCAGATGGTTGTTGAGAGACAGCTATTCTCTGCCAGAATTCAGTCACCCCTCAAGCAAACGGTCCGATCAATAGGGATGGGACTTGTCGGGGGTATCATTGCCTCGATTTCTGCGGGATTGCTAGGGATTATGGTGCAAGAGACGGATATGTGGCTCTTGTGGTTCCTTTCCCTTGGACTCGCTTTGATCCGTATCCGTTTTTTCTGTCTAGCTTACTCTGCGGGTATCCTTACCCTCTTGCATATGTTGACACTGCTCGCTCCGAATCCGATGGGTGATCAGGGAGTCGGGATCGTCTGGACATGGCTTGCCAATGTGAATCCTGTGCCGTTGTTAGCTCTGGTTGGCTTGCTGCACTTGATTGAGGCCATGCTGATACGATGGAATGCAGGCCGTGATGCTTCTCCGTTATTCGTGGAAGGCAAAAGAGGAAGAATTGTCGGTGCTTATCACCTGCAATCGTTTTGGCTGACGCCGCTCCTTTTTCTGGTGCCGTCCCAAGCATCCGGTTTGCTTAGTACACCACTTTACCCAGGCTGGCCGCTGTTTTCACCTGAGAATATCGGTCTTGGAATGGGATATGGCTTGATGCTATTGCCTGCTGTAACCGGATTTTCCGATCTGACACAGACCATGGTTTCCAAGGAGAAGGCAAGACAAGCCTCCCGCCAACTTTTCATCTATGCACTGCTCCTGCTGGGACTTAGCTACGCATCCGTTTGGCTGCCATGGTTGGCCGTTTTCGCTGCCTTGTATACGATAGCAGGGCACGAGGGCTTGTTTGTCATCAGCCAAAGACGTGAGCAAAGTGCTCCGCCGTACTTTATTCAATCACCAAAAGGCATAAAGGTTATGGCTGTCTTGCCGGATACTCCTGCTGAGCAGATGGGAATTTTGCCTGGGGAGATCATCGTGAAAGTAAACGGGATTCCCGTACAGGATAAAACACAGTTGTACCCTGCTCTTCAAGCAAATCCTGCTTTTTGTAAAATGGAAGTGCTCACCTATAACAATGAGCAAAAGTTTGTTCAGTGTGCTATCTATGCAGGCAATCATCATCAGCTTGGCATTATCGTAGTGCCTGACAGCTCTACGAATTACTTCGTGGAAGTACACAAAATGAGCCTGATCCAGTTGATCAAGGATCGTATGGAGAAAATAAAATTAGGCGCATAACTGAAAAAAAGGCTGCCAGAAGAGAAAAAATCTTCTAGCAGCCTTTATGCTTTTAGAGTGAAAAATCCTTGTCAACAATAGACAGCATAGACTATAAAAACTAGGCTGTTGTCGGTGGAGTTGCCTGAACTTCCAGGCCGACAATTTCGTTTGGCTTGATCTTTTTATCGTTATCGAGCAAAAACTCGATCAGGCCGTTTTTCATATTCATTGCTTTAATTGTTGCCGTCTTCTCTACATTTTCTGTCTTCCCATTGTTTTCAACAAGTTCGTTATAAACGACTTTATAGCCAATCATTTGTGCATACTTCAATGTATTGTCCATCGGAACATTATCAGCGACTTCGATTCCGCTGATTTTATCCATTGTTACTTTTTTATCCTTATCGATGGTGAATTCCAGCTTTCCGTCCTTGAGACTGAAGGATGTAATGATGCCAGTTTTGGATACCGTATCCGTGTATTGATCATCGGTTGTCTCTGGCTTGCCATCTTTATCAATCACTTGTTCTTCCAAATAGCTGACTCGCTTGCCGATCATTTGCGTATATTTCAGCGTATTATCCAATAAGGAATCATTGGTCATACCTTTAGATTCCAAACCTTTGATATTATTACGGGTTACGGTGTCCTCACCGATTTGGAAGTAAATTTTTCCATCTACCAGCTTCACTGCGGAGATGGTTCCGTCTTTTTGCTCGGTTTTCTTTTCGCCTGTGACCTCATCTTCAGTTACTTTTGTATAGGAAGCTGACTTGCCGATGAGTGACTCGTATTCTGGCAGATTCAATAAGCTGCTGTTCGCTTCTTCCATCAGCGACTGCATCTTGGTCAGACGCTCTACCATTGTCATCAAGGCAGTATTTTGCATGAATTGCGTATTGTCCATTGGTGACATTGGGTCCTGGTGCTTTAGTTGTTCCAGAAACAGCTTCATGAATGCATCTTGATCCATTTCGGAGGAGAACTGCTTTTTGTTTGTATAACTATATTCATTAGGTATATATGTTGAGTTTGTAACGCTATCTGCCATGCAAGTACACTCCATTTCTTATAAGGAGATGAGTAAATAATCAGAAGAAATACCTCTATAAAGATATCGGCAGAATGGGAACAGTTCATTAGACAAACAAATGTTCTTGTTATCGTACAATTTATGGTATAATGCTTTTAACAGTGAAAGGAAGGATGATCGGTCTTATGGATCAATTCCAGTTAGTTTCTGAGTTCAGCCCATCTGGTGACCAGCCAATGGCCATTTCACAGCTTGTGGAAGGTGTATTGGCAGGCAAACGTCATCAGACATTACTGGGAGCTACCGGGACAGGTAAGACGTTTACGGCAGCACAGGTAATCGCTCAGGTGAACAAGCCGACGTTGATTATGGCTCACAATAAAACACTGGCTGCCCAGTTAGCTGCAGAGTTCAAAGAGTTCTTTCCTCATAATGCTGTCGAGTATTTCGTCAGCTACTACGATTACTATCAACCAGAGGCCTACATTCCTCAATCAGATACATACATCGAAAAAGACGCTAGCATCAATGATGAAATAGATAAACTGCGACATTCAGCAACGAGTGCCCTGTTGGAACGAAAAGACGTTATCATCGTAGCGTCTGTTTCGTGTATTTACGGTTTGGGTTCACCGGAGGAGTATAAGGAACTGTTACTCTCCCTTCGTGTAGGGATGGAAAAAAGCAGACAAGAGATTTTGCACAAGTTAGTGGATATCCAATACAACCGCAATGATATTAATTTCACACGTGGTACGTTTCGTGTACGAGGCGACGTAGTTGAGATTTTTCCTGTATCGAGAAGTGAACAGGCGATCCGCGTAGAGTTCTTTGGAGATGAGATTGAGCGTATTACCGAAATTGATGTCCTTACCGGTGAAATCGTCGGGACAAGAGACCATGTCGCTATTTTCCCAGCGTCTCACTATGTAACCGGTGATGAAAAGATGAAGGTAGCTATCGCCAACATCCAAGCCGAGCTGGAAGAAAGGCTGACAGAATTACGTGAAGCAGGGAAGCTGTTAGAAGCACAACGATTGGAACAGCGCACCCGTTATGATCTTGAAATGATGATGGAGATGGGTTTTTGCTCCGGTATTGAGAATTACTCACGCCATTTGACTGGTTTGCCAGCAGGGCATCCTCCGTATACGCTGATTGACTTTTTCCCGGATGACTTCCTGTTGATGGTCGATGAGTCTCACATGACATTGCCTCAGGTGCGAGGAATGTACAATGGAGACAGAGCACGCAAAGACGTACTGGTTGAACATGGATTCCGTCTGCCGTCTGCTCGGGATAACCGACCACTGCAATTTGCAGAGTTCGAGCGCAAAATCCATCAAGCAGTCTATATTTCGGCAACTCCAGGCCCTTATGAGCTGGAGCATTGTCCAGAATTGGTCCAACAGGTAATTCGCCCTACAGGATTAGTTGATCCGACTATTTCGGTTCGACCGATTAAGGGACAGATTGACGATCTGATTGGCGAAATTCAGGCAACAATTGCCAAAGAAGAACGGGTACTGGTGACCACGCTGACCAAGAAGATGTCTGAGGATTTAACCGATTACTTAAAAGAAATCGGCATCAAAGTTCGCTATTTGCATTCCGACATCAAGACGATTGAACGTATGCAAATTCTCCGCTCCTTGCGACTGGGCGAATTCGATGTGCTTGTAGGGATCAACCTGTTGCGGGAAGGTCTGGATTTGCCTGAGGTATCTCTGGTTGCAATTCTGGATGCAGACAAGGAAGGTTTCTTGCGCAATGAACGCTCCTTGATCCAAACCATTGGACGTGCGGCACGTAATGCAGAAGGGCGAGTCATCATGTATGCTGACAAGATGACTGATTCGATGAATGCTGCGCTTCGAGAGACAGAGCGACGCAGATCCATCCAGATGGCTTACAACGAGCAGCATGGCATTACCCCGCAAACGATCAAGAAGGCAGTCCGAGGCGTAATCGAAGCGACACGTGTTGCAGAAGAAAAGGCAGACTATCTTCCGAATACCGATCTCAAGAAGATGCCAAAAAAAGATCGCCTCGTAGTTATCCAGCGTATGGAAGACGAAATGAAGGAAGCGGCACGCAATCTCCAGTTCGAGCGTGCAGCTGAGCTTCGTGACCTGATATTGGAATTAAAAGCTGATTTGTAAGGAGAGAAATGATTCATGCCGTTAGATAAAATTGTGGTAAAAGGCGCTCGGGCACATAATCTGAAAAATCTTGACGTCGTGATACCACGAGATAAATTTGTTGTCTTAACCGGTCTTTCCGGTTCTGGGAAGTCCTCGCTAGCATTTGATACGATTTACGCTGAAGGACAGAGAAGATATGTTGAATCGCTGTCTGCTTATGCGAGACAATTTTTGGGTCAAATGGATAAACCGGACGTCGACTCGATTGAAGGGTTATCTCCTGCTATTTCCATAGACCAGAAAACAACGAGTCGCAATCCTCGCTCAACAGTAGGGACAGTTACCGAAATTTATGACTATATGCGTTTGTTGTATGCACGTATAGGCAAACCAATCTGCCCTGATCACGGTATTGAAATTGCTTCACAAACCATTGAGCAAATGGTTGACCGGGTGATGGAGTATCCTGAACGCACTCGCATTCAAGTTCTGGCGCCACTTGTCCAGGGTCGCAAAGGTGAGCATGTCAAATTGCTGGAGGACATTCGCAAGCAAGGGTATGTTCGTGTGCGGGTAAACGGAGAAGTTCGTGATTTGTCAGAAGAGATCAAGCTGGAGAAAAACAAAAAGCACTCCATTGAAGTAGTTATTGACCGCATTGTCGTCAAACCAGACGTTCATTCTCGATTGGCCGATTCATTGGAGACGGCGTTGAGACTGGCTGATGGCAAAGTAATCGTGGATATCATTGATCAGGAGGAACTACTGTTCAGTGAGAAGCATGCTTGTCCGGTTTGCGGCTTTTCAATTGGTGACTTGGAACCGAGAGTGTTTTCCTTTAACAGTCCGTTCGGGGCTTGCTCCGAATGCGATGGTCTGGGGGTAAAGCTGGAGGTAGACCCTGACCTTGTGGTTCCCGACGTAACCAAGACATTGCAAGATGGGGCAATCGAAGCATGGGAACCGAAGTCGTCTACCTACTACCAACAGTTGCTTGAGTCAGCATGCCGCCATTTTGGTGTGCGTATGGATATACCTGTAGAAGAAATGCCTGAGGAGCATTTGAAGATTGTTTTGTACGGCAGTCAGGATGAGAAAATCCACTTCCGGTACGAGAACGAGTTTGGACAAGTAAGAGAAGCGGTTGTTTCTTATGAAGGGGTTATTCCTAACCTGCAACGCCGTCATCTGGAAACAAGTTCAGACTATATCCGTGAGATGATTGAAGGGTTTATGGGACAAAAGGCTTGCCCTGTTTGTCGTGGACAGCGTCTTCGCCAGGAAAGTCTGGCAGTTCTTATCGGAGGCAAGAATGTCGCTGAGGTCACAGACCTGTCTATTGTTGATGCTCATAACTTTATCAAGGGCTTGGATTTAAGTGAAAAGGACTTGAAAATCGCCAACCTGATTCTCAAAGAAATCACTTCTCGTCTTAACTTCCTGATTGACGTGGGACTTGATTATTTGACGCTAAGTCGGGCAGCAGGGACGCTGTCTGGCGGCGAGGCGCAGCGGATTCGTCTGGCAACCCAAATCGGTTCCAGCCTGATGGGCGTTCTCTATATCCTTGACGAGCCAAGTATTGGACTTCATCAACGGGATAATTCACGTCTCATCAAAACGTTGGAACACATGACGAGTTTGGGTAACACGCTGATCGTGGTAGAGCATGATGAAGATACGATGCTGGCGTGTGACTATATCATCGACATTGGGCCTGGAGCAGGGATTCACGGTGGACAGGTCGTTGCAGAAGGGACACCAACAGAGGTAATGGCAAATCCAGAATCGCTGACAGGTGCCTATCTCAGTGGCCGCAAGTTTATTCCCGTACCGCTTGAGCGTCGGAAGCCAAATGGAAAATGGATTGAGATCGAAGGTGCTAAAGAAAACAACCTGAAGAATGTGACGGCTCCGATTCCGCTTGGATTGTTTGTTGCAGTGACAGGTGTTTCCGGTTCGGGCAAGAGTACACTGATAAACGAAATTCTGCATAAAGCACTTGCTCGTGAACTGAACCGTGCCAAAGCAAAACCGGGTGAACACAGACGGATCAATGGTCTGGATAATCTTGACAAAGTAATCGATATCGATCAATCTCCTATTGGGCGTACACCACGATCCAATCCGGCAACCTATACGGGTGTATTCGATGATATTCGAGACCTGTTTGCTTCGACGAATGAGGCCAAAGTGCGTGGCTATAAAAAGGGACGCTTTAGTTTTAACGTCAAGGGTGGACGCTGTGAAGCATGCAGCGGTGATGGAATTATAAAAATTGAAATGCATTTCTTGCCAGATGTTTATGTACCGTGTGAAGTTTGCCATGGCAAACGATACAACCGAGAAACACTGGATGTGAAGTACAAGGGAAAAAGCATCTCTGATGTATTGGAAATGACGATTGAAGATGCGCTGGATTATTTCCGCAATATCCCTCGTATTGAGCGTAAGATTCAGACGCTGTTAGATGTAGGTCTTGGTTATATGAAATTGGGGCAACCTGCTACAACCCTGTCAGGTGGGGAAGCGCAACGGGTGAAATTGGCTTCTGAGCTGTACCGTAGAAGTAACGGTCGCACCCTCTATATTCTGGATGAACCAACAACGGGTCTGCATACCGATGATATCAAACGACTGCTTGTTGTGTTGCAACGTCTGGTTGAAAATGGTGATACGGTTTTGGTTATCGAACACAATCTGGACGTGATCAAAACAGCAGATTATATTCTTGATCTTGGCCCTGAGGGCGGTACCAGAGGCGGAAAAATTGTAGCCAAAGGTACTCCTGAAGAGGTTGTGAAGGTCAAAGAATCCTACACGGGTCAATTCCTGGGGCCAATCCTTGCGAGAGATCGCCAGCGTACGCTGGATCGCATGGATGAATTGGTGACGAGCAGTGCTGAATCGTAAAGGGGAAAAGTGTAATGGAGACATTCGTTGAGAACATAACAAATTCTCTTCCCCCAGCTTTACTGGAAAAGGCCAAGCGTTACTTTGATGGTCAAGATCCTGCTCATGACTGGTACCACAATTTGCGTGTCATGGGACTGTGTGAACGAATCGGGCAAGCGGAGGGGGCCGAAATGCAGGTCCTCCGCTTGGCTGTCCTTTTACATGATATCGGGCGAGCTGAAGAGAGACGCACCGGGGAGTGCCATGCTGAGATCAGTGCAAGAGAAGCCTTTGACCTTCTGCATGAGTCGGAATATGAAGAGACAATCATTCATAAGGTTCAACAAGCGATTCTTGCTCACCGGTTTCGCAAAAATAATCCCCCGACTACCTTGGAAGAAAAAATACTGTTTGATGCAGATAAACTTGATTCTATCGGGGCAGTAGGTATAGCGAGGGCATTTGCATACTCAGGCGTAATTGGACAACCGATCCAGTCGGATGATCCAGATCAACATACACCTGTCAGAGAGTATGAACGCAAACTTCGACACTTGCAGGATCGCCTTTTTACAGAAACAGCCAAAGAGATAGCAAAAGAACGCCATCGGTTTATGGAGCTGTTTTTCGACCAATGGGAAAGTGAGATACGGGGAGCTTTATAAGGAGGGGAATCAAGTGATTCGCTGGATTATTCGATTGTTACTTAATGCTGGAGCATTGCTTGTTATCAGCAAATTATTCAGTATCATTCAAATAGACAGTTTTGCTACGGCTGTATGGGGCGCATTAATTCTGGGTGTGGTTAATACACTGGTCCGTCCAATAATCATCACGCTTACTCTTCCTTTGACCTTTTTGACATTGGGATTCTTCTGGTTTATCGTGAATGCCATCACCTTCGCTTTGACTGCGTCCCTCATTGACGGATTTGAGCTAGGTGCATGGCCGGAGTCACTCTTTACCACAATTATGGCAGCCGCATTGATGAGTTTGTTTGGCTCCGTAATTGAGTTTGTTACGAAGAAAAGAGAGTAGAAGAATAGAGAGAAGTAAATTACAAAGACGATAACAAATGAATGAATGAATGAATGATTGAAGTGTATCCTCTAGTAAAGCTCTGGAAAGGTATTTCGTCTAATCCAGTGCTTGTAGGGGATCTTTTTTTATGAAAAATTATTCTCAAAAATAGTGATTTTTGGTACATCCTTACCATCCGATTCCTTCATATGATATTGATATTATTTACCATAATTTATAAAGGGTGGAGAAATGTTGTGCTAAAGAGAGCAAGTGTTTTATTTCTAGCGATGCTTCTAGTTCTAACTGGTATGTCAAATGGTGTAATGAACAGTACATCAGCGAAACAAAAGAAGCTTGTGTCATTACTTGCTTCAGTAAACTCTATTGAAATCAAAGATTGGGATGTTGGGAAAGTTGTTGTATCTGCAAAATACGATAACGGAGATGAAGAGGACGTTACGAAAAAAGTAACATGGAAAAGCAATAAATCCTCTGTAGCAACGGCAATCGGTGGAATCATAATTCCGAGTAAATCGGGAAAAGCTGAGTTGGAAGCCAAGTACAAAGATCAAAAGGTAAACATCGCAGTAAATGTTGTCTCAAGCGACGTGATCTCCTTTAGGCAAGCACCTTGGGGAGGAGAATATAAGTTTCCATTAGAAGTTAAAATCAGGGGAATCGTGGGGAAAGAAGTAGGAGATGTTACGAAATCTGATGTCTCATCGATAAAAGAACTGACACTGAATTATATTGTTGATGCAACTGACACCGATTTAGAGGGTCTTTCTGCTTTAATAAACTTGGAAAAACTTGAGATGGATTTGGCGCGTATTTCTGATATGTCTCCTATTGCAAAGCTGACAAACCTCACTTCTTTAAACTTAATAAACAACAATAATATTGAAGATGTTACCGCAGTGAAAAACCTGAAAAAATTAGAGTATTTAAACTTGGGAGCCAATAAAGTTACCGATATCACTCCCGTTTCTTACGTAACCAACCTCAAAAAGCTAGATATTTATTACAATCAAATAACAGATATAAGCTCATTATCCAAGCTGAAGGAACTGGATCGCCTGCTTGCCAATAGTAATAAAATAACGAATATTTCTTCACTCAAGCAACTTACTGAGCTAAAATATCTTGATCTTCGAGAAAATAAAATTAAAGATATTACTGCAATAAAAGAATTGTCAAACCTTCAATCGGCCGATTTCTCAAGTAATCAATTATCCAAATTGCCATCCATGTCAAAACTGAAAAGCCTAACCCAGTTATATCTAAGCGATAATAAAATAGTTGATATCAGTCCATTGCTTGAAGCTCCAAAATTGCAATCAGTATCCTTACGAAATAATCCATTAAGCTCAGAGTCTATGGATGTCATTAAACAACTAGAGGTTAAAGGAGTTCAGGTGCATTATTAAACAATTTAAGTTGTTGGGAAGAGATAAGGAAAATAATTATCATTTTTTGAATTAGAAAGGAGCTATCGAATGATAGCTCCTTTCTTGCTGTTGGAAGCCAATGTAGAGATTAAAAGGCGATCTACGAAGGTAATTGGATGCAAACTCGAGTAACACCATCTTTTGACGTAATGATAATACTACCCTTGTACCTTTCAACAATTCGTTTCACAATCGAAAGTCCAGAGCCACCATTACCAGAGGGTTTTGTAGAATAAGAGAGATCAAATATATGAGGCAAAACGTCTTCAGGGATGCAAGGTCCAGAGTTCTCGATCGTGATTTGCTGTTTTCTTCCTAATTGACTCCATTCAATCCGAATAAATCGGTTTTCTTCCAATTCTTCGAGTGTTGCCCGGATCGAGTTGTCAACCAAGTTACCTAGTATCAAAATGAGTTCACTGCTTTTCATGTATTTCAATTGAGAGACAGACGTCACTGTAATACACATATCAATTCGATTTGCAATGCAGACTGCCATTTTGGAGTGGAGAAGTGCAGAAACGGCAGGATTCTTGACATCATCGACAACCGTAATTATATTGGTTGCTTCATTATTTAGCTGATTTACGTAGTCTGTAGCCAGTTCATAACTGCCAAACTGCAGCATCCCGTTGATTGCCGTATAATGATTAACCGCATCATGTTTAATGGAACGGATGGAGGTAAGTAAATCATCAATATTTTGTAAGTATGGCGTTTGTGTTTCTGTTTCCACACGATTGATTGTATGGTTGAGATAAACTCGAAACAAAATGATCATGAGTACAAACAAGACAAGCACTACTAGGTGAAAATAGGGAAGCTGTCTTGTGATTCCTACAGGTAAGGATGAGTTCGTTTGTTCAAAGATAAAGTGAGTATTGATCAACAGGATCGTTAAGAGTTCAATGCTTCCGATGAGAATGATCACAGATAAGTAGCGGTATTCCTGTGTTTTTGGAAAGTAGTCACGTATATCAAACTGGTTTCGATGGAATGTGTAGCCGATCATAGAGATAATGGCAAGATAGAGCCACACGAAGAATATATGTAAGAATTGATTTGAGAAAATATAATCAACGTTAATATCGAACGAACCAAGTGTAATCAGAAAGGAAAACTCGACGATACTGGATATACAAAAAGCACTTGTAGAAATACCAATAGATGATCCATGAGGAATGCGAAGATAGAAAATCAGTAACAAGTTCATCCAAAGAAATAGACTAAAGATCTTAAAGGGGACATAAATTTCATAGATGGATAAGATGAAACTGGGAATGGCAGATAAAAATGCAAAAACAATCGCCTTTTTACCGTATTGCTTCAGCGAGATGTTGAATAGTGCCAGCCCAGTAAATAAATAAACCAAAGCTTCAGGCAAGTCAATGAAGAGATATTGAATGATAAAGTGCAAATGTGCTCCCCCTTTCACTGTAGCCTTCCTTTATCTTAAGAAAAAAGTCGAATAATGTAAACGGGAGGACAGGCCCCGTGTTCAACAAACATTGGCGATTCGCCTGCTAGTTCGATACAATAAGAAAAAAGAAATGCTTCCTGACAAGTTATGATACAAGGAGATACATATGAGAAAAACAAGAGTGAGTAATGTCGTTGAACATTTCCAGATGAAAGTAATTAGTGGAAGCGAAGGACTCGGCCGAGAGATTACGGTGACGGACCTGAGCAGACCGGGGCTTCAGCTTGCAGGATATTATTCTCATTATGCTAATGACAGGATACAGCTTTTTGGTCTGACTGAAATTACTTTTTTTCAAACGCTGACGAGAGAAGAGAAGCTGGAGCGTCTTCGGTTTTTAATGGATGATGTGACACCATGCTTTTGTGTCACAAGGAATCAGGAAGTACCAGATGAGGTATTGGAAGTATCAAATGAATGTAATGTTCCGGTTTTGCTGTCACCATTTCCAACAACCACATTGGTTAGCAAACTGACTAACTTTTTAGAAAATCGCTTGGCACCAACGACGACCATGCACGGTGTATTAACGGATATCTATGGTGTTGGAGTTCTGATCATTGGGTCGAGCGGGATCGGAAAAAGCGAGACTGCTTTGGAGTTAGTAAAGCGAGGACATCGGCTGGTTGCTGACGATGCGGTGGAAATCAGGCAGACACAGGAGGGGCAATTGGTCGGGTCGGCACCGGAACTGATTCAACATCTGCTTGAAATACGAGGTGTGGGAATCATCAATGTGATGACGATGTTCGGAGCGGGTGCTGTACGCAATGTCAAAAATATCGCAATGGTGGTCAAGCTTGAATTATGGGATCAGCACAAACTCTATGAACGTCTTGGGCTGGATGAAGAAAAAATGAAAATCATGGACACAGAAATGCCCGTTCTTACCGTACCTGTTCGACCAGGACGAAATCTGGCTGTAATCATTGAAGTAGCAGCGATGAATTTTAGGCTGAAGCGGATGGGGTATAACGCAGCGGTACATTTCTCCAAGCGATTAACGGATGCGATTGAAGACTCTGATCCAGATGTGTAAAGGGGAGAACGGCAAGGAAAATGCGACAAACCGACCGCTATGAAGTGAATGGAGCAAATCCGCTTTGGCAATTGTATCAAACAGTTAGTTTTTTTAAAGTCACCAAAAATTTTATTGTCATCCAATTAGCACGTTATTGCCCCTTCCTTTCCTGGAAGAATTGGCTGTATCGAACATTCCTTGGTATGGAAGTGGGAGATGAGACAGCAGTTGCGCTGATGGTAATGATGGATATTATGTTCCCTGAACTCATATCGATCGGCAATAACTCGGTAATTGGTTACAATACAACGATTCTTGCACACGAATATCTCGTAAATGAATATCGGCTGGGTAAGGTGAAAATTGGAGATCGGGTGTTAATTGGAGCGAACAGCACAATTTTACCGGGGGTTGTGATTGGTGATAGCGCAGTGGTAGCGGCAGGTACAGTTGTACACAAGGATGTGCCGGCAGGGGCTTTTGTAGGCGGCAATCCTATGCAAGTCATACGTGAATCAGTTGAATAAAGAGTGTCCATTCTCCGATGTGTCTTCGACAAAATCGGAGTTTTTTCTTTTTTAGGGGTGTTATAGGAAGAAGCACTCTATTATAATGAAAATGGATTGGTTTGTATTTCCCAGTTTTCTTAAAATATTCCAAAGAGATGACAACAAGAGAAGCATCGGGAGGAGAAGGAGTGAAAGGTGTTGTTTCGAAAACTAAGTAAAAGCGCGTTGGCACTTGTTCTTGCACTATCCGTAGCTTGTCCAATGGTTACGAATGCGGAAGAAACAAATGTACCTGCAATCTCAGTTGAGCAGCCCCAAGCAGAGCAAGGGACTCAAGTTCAAACTGAACAGAATGAAGTGGCAAGCAAGCCAGTAATTAACGTAAGTGCTGCCGACCATAATCCCAAGAAGTACAAAAATGGTGTAACAGCCAAAGAACCAATCGAGCTGACGATACAGCATGATAAAGCATTTACCTATTCGATTCAATGGGATGAAGGCGGCAAGTACTCTGCCCCAACGAATGCAGAGGAAAAAGTAGACTCCCAAACATCCGAGGAACCTGTGACTCTGGTCTTGGAAGGTAATGAATCCGGTGATCCTGTGAAGTATCACATTACCGCTGTCGAAGAAGGACAGGAAGAATCCAATCAAGCTTCTTTTGATATTGTGGTGGATTTGCCGAAGAAGAGTGTGGGGGGGAAGATTAAGCCTTTAGCTCTCTCATCAACAATCATTTCAAGTGAGCCAGCAAATGGTTCATCAGGAGTAGACTATAATACTGCCATTACTATTAAATTGCCACTTGGTACTACATTAGCAAGCGGTACAACACTAGCTAATGAAAATCTAGTCTTATTAGGTATAAAATTGGAACGAATTTTTACAAATGATAATTCCATAGTATTAGTGCCGAGTACCTTAACAGTATCAACTATTAATAATGAGATAAAAATTGCAATTGTTCCAGACGAATCTTTAAAAGGATCTGCTTCATATAGAATTTCAGTGCCAGCCGAAAAATTAAAGCTTAACAATGACACAAATGCGGCATTTGTAGCAAACTTTACAACAAAAGTGGATGACGTTAAGCCTACTGTGGCACTATTTCCACCGGATACGGCTACCAATGTTCCAGTAACTGTTGAGCCAACCTTTACTTTTAGTGAGCCGATACTCATTAAAGATAGTAGTGGAACTAATATCGTTACTGCACAAAACGCAGGAGAAATTGTGGAACTTAGGGATGCTAATAGCAACACGAAAGTGAATACTACTGTTTCGTATGATTCTGTTGCTAGGAAGATTACTCTCCATCCAGTAAAGGAACTAACCCCAAATAAAATGTATAAACTTGTTGTTAGCGATAGTAAGATAATTGATTGGAGTTATAATAAATTTGATGGTAAAGAAACTGTCTTTCAAGTAGTCAATGACACTACACCCATTACAGCTTCGTTTAATCCGACAAATGGAGCATCAAATGTCGATCCAGGGGTTAGCCCAACAATAACTTTTAGTGAAGCAGCGTACTTGTCTGATGGAACAACAACTTTGAGTTCACTTGATGAAACAACCCTTTCAACCCTATTTACGCTTACTAATAGCAATAATCAGCCAGTCACCACTAAAGTAACGTATGATTCATCAACAAGAGTATTAACAATTGATCCAACTACTGACTTGGCGTTTAATACGAATTATGTTTTGAAACTCTTAGGAAACAAGGTTCGTGATCAAGTCAATCCAGCAATTGCGGAAACGGCAATATCTTTCACAACAAAAGGGGACAGTTCTCCACCTACATTTACAAGTGCTCCAGCAGAAAACGCAACTGCTGTAGCACTGGATACCAATATCGTCCTGACCTTTAATGAACCAGTTACTTTTCAAAGTACTTCATATCCAAGTTTTATAACGATTCGAAACACAACAACAAATAACGCTGTTCCGTTTTCTGTAAATTGGGATCAAAACAGTAAAACGCTCACGATTGATCCCTCAACTGATCTGGAAGTAAACAGAACCTATTCGGTGGCAGTTGCAGCTAATTTTGTGCGAGATGTCGGTAATAACTACAATGCAGCCAGAACGTTTACATTCTCCACAACTAATGTAGATAATCGCCCACCGACAGCAGTGCTTTATCCTGCAACTGGTGCAACAGGTATCTCTCTTAATACGTCCCTGACCATAACTTTTAGCGAACCTGTAATAATGTCAAATGGAGCAGCGGTACCTGGTCCCAGTCCATACAGCAGTTTTTATCTAATGGACAACAATAATAATTTAGTACCTGGCTCGTATTCGTATAATGCTACCAATTACCGGTTAACCATTCAACCAACTCAGTTACTTAGAAGCAATACAACCTATCGTTTAGTTTTGGTAGGCTCGGCAGTTAGGGATAATGCGAATCAGTTTAATGCACAAACAGTCTCTTCCTTTACGACCATCAATGACACAGCAGCGCCGACTGCTTCAATTTACCCTTGGAACGGATATCCTTCTTATCCTGTGGAAGGGAATTTGAAAATAACATTTAGTGAGCCAGTCTATTTGTCAAATGGAACTGAAATCAACTACGTTAATGCGTCTAACATCTTTGTTCTACGTGACAACAGCACAGGAAGCAATGTTACAGCATACACTCTCAGCTACAACCCTTCTTTGTATGAGCTTACGATTGATCCAACGGTCAATTTGAAAGGCAATGCTTCCTATTCGCTATTTGTTATTCAAAATACGTTACGAGATTCTTCAGGCAATTATGTCAGTCAGATTGCTTCAACATTTACGACAGCAACGGATATGAACCCGCCGTCAATTAACTTTTCACCGTCCAATGGAAGTACAGGTAATGCAGTTACCACCAATATTACCTTGAGCTTCTCTGAACCTGTGATACTACAGTCTGCTGATTATGCAAGCTATATTACACTGCGAGAGAATGGTAAGACAGTGAATACGCCTTTTACAGGAAGTTGGAATTCCAGTTCACAACAACTTGTACTTGATCCAACATCTGATTTGCTGCCGAACAGAACATATTATTTAACAGTAGCAGCAGGCTTGGTGAAAGATCAGACGAATAATCCAAATTCATCGGTAGCCATATACTTTGGTACGCAAAACGATTACTCTGCACCGACCTTTACGACGAACCCGAATTCAGGGACTACGGGCGTATCTTTGACCAGTGATGTATCAGTTACCGTAAGTGAGCCATTTACTCATTACGATGGAACAGAAGTGACTACACAAAATGTAGCAGGAGTTGTATCGTTGGTTGACAGCCGCAACAAAACAGTTGAATCGATGGTTACCTATTCTTCTGCGAATCGCACAATTACGATTAATCCCGTACCCATTTTGCGTTCAAATGAGGAGTATCGGATAGTAATAGCGTCAAACAAAATTAAAGACCTGGCTGGCAATGCAAACAGCAGCTTCACGTCAACTTTCCGCACCGTTAATTATGGGGTGCCGTATATCAGTTCTGATGTGATGAACGGACAAACCAATGTCGCTGTTTCGAGGTCGTTCCATATCTCATTTAGCGAAAATGTTGTGCAGTCAAACGGTACTTCGATCAACAATAGCAATGTAGGCAAGCTGCTGACATTTAAAGATGGATCTGGAAAAAATATTCCGTTCAGTGCCACCTGGGATGCTGACAATTTGATGATTAAGGTAGAACCAAAAGGCAAATTACTCCCTAGCACGTACTACTACATCAGAATCGAAGCGGGAACTGTTCAAAATGTGAGCGGTGTGAAAAATTCGTTGTTTACTCTTTCGTTTTCAACTGTAAACAATTCTGATTTGCCTTCTGTTACCTCAGCGCCAGAAAATGGAGAAGAAGATGTACCACTCGATACGGAAATCTATGTCCAGTTTAGTAAGCCAGTCGTACTTGCAAACGGGTCCAAACTCACGAATCAGAATTCAGATTCACTGGTACAACTAAAAAGCAGTGCAGGGGAGTCAGTCAAATACAAGGCTGAATGGGATGAAGAGAACCTGATCCTAACCCTCAATCCATCTACCCGATTGAAGAAAAACGAAGCGTACACCATTTACTTGCCAGAGGGCGTCGTAAAGGATGAGGCAAGCAATCCGGTTCGAAGCTACACAGCGAGTTTTTATACGATTCGAGATAAAGGGTTAATCAATATCATTTCCAACCCGCAAAATGGGGAAGAGGATGTACCGACTGATGAGCCGCTTTATATTGGATTTGGTGAATCGGTAACACTGAAAAACAGTGTGAAAATCACAAATTCAAACATTGGTTCTGTCATTGATATGTACGATGAAAACATGAAAAAGCTGAGCGTAAAATATGAGTGGGATGACAAAAAATACACGGTCAAAATTACTCCTGTGACGACGCTCAAGTCAAACAGCACCTATTCGATCGTGGTGAAAGCAGGGAAGGTATACAATCGTCTCAAGAAAACGAATGCAGGTTACATTGTTACATTCAATACTTCAACAGAGGATACACCTCCTGAAGTGACGACCAATCCAGATGATGGAGACGATAATTTTTCAATTAAAGGCAACATTGAGGTTGTCTTCAAAGAACCAGTAACACTTACCAATGGAACAGAGTTAACAAATGATAATGTTGCAAAACTGGTAAAAATAATCGATGAAAACGGCAAGGCAGTTGCTTGCAAATTCAAATGGGTGGCTTCTTCCAAGAAAATCATCTTAGACCCCAAGCTGAACCTGAAAAAAGATCATACCTATTCCATCTATATGGAAGCAGGTGTAGTATCTGATTTGTCCGGTAATTTGAATGAAGAATTCGTTTCGCAATTTACCACGGCAAAAAAATAATCTGTTTATCACGAAAGTAAAGAAGAGGGCCCGGTCTGGATATCATCCTGATTGGGCCTTTTCCTTCTATTTTTTTATTATTCAGAACATTATAAGGAGCGTTGACCAACGGAGGGAATAGTGGTACATTCTTACTAACAAAACGCTTTAGCTTATTAGCAGAGTAAAGTGTAACGTGGTGGGGGGACATTTATGACAAAGCCGTTGGTATTTGAGAAACCGCTTGGCATGCGTGATATTTTGCCGGAATCACTAGCAAAACAACGGCATTTGGAGTTCATTCTGCGCTCTCGTATCGAGCAATGGGGGTACGACGAGATTGCCACGCCATCTTTGGAATACTACGACACGGTAGGAGCAGCAAGTGCAACGTTAACTGATCGAATGTTCAAACTGTTGGATAAACAGGGTCACACCGTTGTGCTTCGTCCCGATATGACGACTCCGATTGCACGTGTTGTTTCTTCTCTATATAAAGATGTTGCTTTTCCCATTCGTCTTTTTTATCAAACGAACGTGTTTCGAGCACAGGAAAAAGAAGCGGGTCGGAATGCTGAATTCCACCAAACGGGGATTGAGTTGATTGGGGACGCTTCCGTTGATGCGGATGCAGAAGCAATCGCTCTCGCTATTTCGTGTTTAAAGGAAGTGGGCGTAGGAGCATTCAAGGTAGCTATTGGTCATGTTGATTTTATTGACGGTCTGTTAGATGAGATTGTTCCTGATCAAGAGGCACACAGCAAGTTCAAACGTTTCCTGAACGATCGGGATTATGTCGGATACCGCCAATTGATTGATGCATTGACACTCTCGGAGCAAGATCGTTACCGACTCCATGCGTTACTCAGCTTGCGGGGAGGGCAATCCAAAATCTCGGAAGCATACGAGCTGACGGTCAATGGAAAAGCACGCAAGGCAGTGGAAACACTTGCCTCCTTGTGGAGCATACTGGAAGCGCATGGTGTAACGGAGTACGTACTTCTCGATTTTAATTTGATCAGCAGTCTGAACTACTACACAGGCATAGTGTTTGAAGGATATGCTGCAGATTTAGGTTCGCCATTGGTGGGCGGAGGCCGTTATGATCACTTGCTGGAGCAGTTTGGCCGGCCAGCACCTGCTACGGGATTTGCAATCAAAATGGATCGTTTAATGCAAATAACTAGTGTTCAGCCGAAACCAAAGCCTTCTCGTGTTGCGATTTTTTATGTTGCTGCAAGAAGAGAAGAAGCCATCAAAAAGGCTCGCAGCATTCGGGAATCAGGGAAGAATGTAATGATTCAAATGTTAGAAGATCAAACTATTTTAGATGAATGGAAAAAACGGGATGATTACCAGATTGTCTGCTTGGGTGAACAGGAGGAAGTCAATTGAGTCCGATTACCAATCTACAAAAATTAACGATTGCGATGCCAAAAGGGCGGATTTTCGAAGAATCTCTAGTATTCTTGCAGCAAGCAGGCCTTACCGTAACCACAGATTTGAAAGACTCTCGTAAACTGATTATTCCAGTAGAAGATAGTCATCTGGAGTTTATTCTGGCGAAACCTACCGATGTACCTACCTATGTGGAATATGGTGTAGCCGATGTGGGTGTGGTAGGCAAAGATGTATTGCTGGAAGAAGAGCGAGATGTATACGAATTGTTGGATTTACAGATTGGCTACTGCCGAATGATGGTGGCAGGAATGCCTGACTGGAAGCCCCAGGAGGCTCCCCGTGTAGCGACCAAGTATCCACGCATCGCTTCTCGTTATTTCCGTGAACAAGGTCAGCAAGTTGAGGTAATCAAGCTGAATGGTTCTGTCGAATTAGCTCCAATGATCGGCTTGGCTGATCGGATTGTCGATATTGTCTCAACGGGTCAGACGCTCAGGGAGAACGGATTGGTAGAAATGGAGCATATCTGTGAGATAACGACGAGATTAATTGCAAATCGTGCCAGTTATCGGATGAAAAGTGAAGCGGTAGATGATATTGCATCCAAGTTTTTGCAGGTTATCCCGGCTCGTCGTTGAGTGGGAAACGGGTTAAAAGAGGGGGTAATCGTATGATGAAGCTTGTAGAGTCTGTTGATTTTGATACGAGGCGCAGCATTGACAGTGGAACGAGAGAACAACAGGAAGCGGTTATATCCATATTAGAGCAGGTGAAGTGTGACGGTGATGTGGCAATTCGTTTTTTTACAGAGAAATTTGACCGGGTTCAACTGGATGAATTGCGAGTAACTGAGCAAGAATTCCAAGAAGCAATTGAATTAGTAGATCAGAAAATACTAGATGCTCTACAGGAAGCAGCAGATAATATACGGGATTATCATCAAAGACAAGTGCGGCAATCCTGGTTTACTACAAAGGAAACAGGAACGATCCTCGGACAAATCATTCGCCCGTTGAGACGTGTAGGGTTGTATGTACCAGGTGGCACAGCAGCTTATCCTTCTTCTGTCTTGATGAATGCGATTCCGGCTCAGGTTGCAGGGGTACAAGAAATCGTCATCGTCTCTCCGCCAGGACGTGATGGGAAGCTGAACCCGGCGATCCTTGCTGCTGCTCAAATTGCAGGTGTCCGTGAGATTTACAAAGTAGGCGGGGCACAGGCAATTGCAGCTTTAACATATGGAACTTCTACCATCAAGTCTGTAGATAAAATAGTAGGCCCAGGCAATATCTACGTAGCGCTGGCGAAAAGGGAAGTTTATGGATTGGTAGACATCGATATGGTAGCAGGGCCCAGTGAAATCGTTGTTCTCGCAGACGACTCAGCGAATCCAAGGTATGTGGCAGCAGATTTGCTTTCTCAGGCAGAACATGACCCCATGGCATCTGCGGTTCTCGTTACTCCTTCTAGAGCAGTCGCAAAAGCGGTCGCTTTAGAGGTGGAGAGACAATTGACGCTGCTCCCTCGTAAGGAAATTGCAGAAGCCTCTATCCGTGATTATGGAGCGATCTGCATTGTGAAAGATTTGCAGGAAGGCTTTGATGTCGTGAACCGATTGGCTCCAGAACATTTGGAACTTTTAATCGAAGATCCTTTCGATCATCTGGGAAAGATCGAGAATGCAGGGGCGATTTTTCTTGGACAGTACAGTTCAGAGCCGGTAGGAGATTACTTTGCGGGCCCTAATCATGTGCTTCCTACCAATGGTACTGCTCGTTTCTCTTCGCCGCTTTCCGTAGATGATTTTATAAAAAAATCGAGTGTCATTTCATACAGTAAACAGGATATGAAAAACAACGGGGCCAAAATTGTGTCTTTAGCTATGCAGGAAGGTCTGCAAGCACACGCCCGTGCCATTCAAGAACGGTTAGATGATCTGGATAGAGAATAAAAGAGGTGGGAGTGAAACAGGGAATGGAGCAAATTGTACGTCAAGCAACAGTTGAACGGAAGACAAATGAGACAGATATTCGATTGGAATTTGCGGTAGATGGCGAAGGAAAAAGTGATTTGGATACGAGTGTACCATTTCTTAGCCACATGCTTGATTTGTTTGCCAAACACGGTCAGTTCAATCTTGCCGTTCACGCCAAAGGCGATATCGAAATTGATTACCACCACACAGTTGAGGATATCGGGATCTGTCTCGGTCAAGCGCTAAGAGAAGCGCTAGGGGATAAGAAAGGGATTAAACGCTATGGAAACTCATTTGTTCCCATGGATGAATCACTGGCACAGGTTGTGATTGACCTGAGCAATCGACCACATTTGGAATACAGAGCAACCTATCCTTCCAATCAGGTTGGTCAATTTCCGACTGAACTGGTTCACGAGTTTTTATGGAAACTGGCGTTAGAAGCAAGAATGAATCTGCATGTTATCCTTCACTATGGTCACAACACACATCACATGATTGAAGCAATCTTTAAGGCGCTCGGGCGTGCATTGGATGAGGCGACTTCTATTGATCCACGAGTCAAAGGTGTACCATCAACGAAGGGAATGTTGTAGATGATCGGGGTCATCGATTATGGGATGGGGAATTTGTACAGCTTGGGTAAAGCGTTGGAACGCCTCGGCTATTCTTTTGAATTTGTTTCGATTCCAGACAAGTTGGCAGCATATGATGGACTAATTTTGCCGGGAGTAGGGGCATTCGGTGATGCGATGGATAACATTCGTAAACTAGGCTTGGATCAGGCCATTCATGCTTATGCAGCAAGTGGGAGGCCAATTCTAGGGATTTGTTTAGGGATGCAGCTATTGTTTAGCCGAAGTGAAGAGCATGGGGAGCATGAAGGTTTGGGACTGCTTCCAGGCGAAGTGATCCGATTCCAAGGGGACTACAAGGTCCCGCACATGGGATGGAATCAGTTAGTTCTTCGTAGTGAAGGGAATCTTTTGCTCGATGGAGTGACCAATGGTGACTATGTTTATTTTGTTCATTCCTATCATGTGAAGGTCGGGGAGTCCGACGATTTGTTGGCTACTACCGATTATTTTCAGTCTGTTACGGCTATTGTTGGCCGGCAAAATGTATACGGGATGCAATTCCACCCCGAAAAGAGCGGTGCAACCGGAATGCGCCTGCTTCAGAACTTTGCCAGACAATGTGAGGGGGTACTCCGATGAGTTTTACCATTTATCCTGCAATTGATATTCGTGGCGGGAAATGTGTCCGATTATTTCAAGGAGATTATGCACAAGAGACTGTGTATGGAGATTCTCCTGTTGATATAGCCAAGGAATGGGTGCTGAAAGGTGCAACGTGGTTGCATCTCGTAGATTTGGACGGGGCAAAGGAAGGGAAGCCAGTCAATGGTGAATTGATCAGAGCCATTGCACGTGAGGTGAACGTCCCGGTTCAAATCGGCGGTGGCATCAGAACAGAAAACGATGTGCTTGCCTATTTAGATGGTGGTGTATCTCGCGTTATTCTGGGGACTGTCGCAATCGAAGACCGTTCCTTTACCGAAAAGGTACTTCGTAGCTATGGTGAGCGAATTGCGATTGGTTTGGATTGCCGAGGTGGTTACGTAGCGACCCGTGGGTGGTTGACGACAACAGATATTAAGGCAACTCAACTGGCGGTGGAATTGGTAGAATTGGGAGCAGAAACATTCATTTATACGGACATTTCAAAAGATGGAACGCTAGCGGGGCCAAACGTAGAGGAAATTGTTGCGCTGGCAAAAGAAACAAAAAAACAGGTGATCGCATCAGGCGGAGTCAGTGTTGTCGATGATTTGGTAACTCTTGCTCGTCATGCTTCCAATGGAGTTAGCGGAGCGATTGTTGGGAAAGCACTTTATACCGGTGCTGTTGACCTTGCTGAGGGCCTTAGCAAGGTTGAGGAGGTACTGTAGATGCTGGCGAAACGGATTATCCCGTGTTTGGATGTAAAAGATGGCCGGGTTGTAAAAGGGGTGCAATTTGTCGGGCTCCGTGATGCTGGAGATCCAGTCGAATTGGCGAAGAAGTATAGTTTGGAAGGTGCTGATGAACTCGTTTTTCTAGATATATCTGCTTCCCATGAAGGGCGCAAAACGATGGTAGATGTGATTGAGAAGACTGCTGCCAACATTACGATCCCTTTTACAGTAGGTGGCGGCATCAATAGTGTAGAGGATATGAAGCGAATACTTCGGGCCGGGGCAGACAAAATTTCAATGAATACATCTGCTGTATTGCGCCCGGAGCTGATTCGTGAAGGAGCTGTCATGTTTGGTTCCCAATGCATCGTTGTTGCGATTGATGCCAGAAAAGTCTCTGAGGGCAAATGGGAAGTATTCACACACGGCGGACGAAACGCTGCGGGACTTGATGCTGTTGAATGGGCAAAACAAGCGGAGGCCCTTGGTGCAGGAGAAATCCTTTTGACCAGTATGGATGATGACGGAGAGAAAAAAGGGTTCGGACTCGAATTGACCCGGGTAATTTCAGAAGCGGTTGGAATTCCGATCATTGCCTCTGGTGGAGCAGGTACAGTAGAACACTTTGCAGATGTCCTAACGAGTGGTAAAGCGGATGCTGCATTGGCTGCCTCCATCTTTCACTATGATGAAACTTCAATTCAATCGGTAAAGAAGCATTTGCTGCAAGTGGGGGTGCAAGTTAGACCATGATTTCTTCTATTGATAATCTAAGATTTAATCAGGATGGATTAATTCCGGCAGTTGTGCAGGATTTTGTCAGCAAGGAAGTCCTTACACTGGCTTATATGAATAGAGAGTCGCTCGAATTGACATTGCAACAAGGAGAAACGTGGTTTTGGAGCAGGTCCCGACAAGAGCTTTGGCACAAAGGAGCTACCTCTGGCAATGTGCAGAAAGTAAAATCCATTCGCTATGACTGTGACAGTGATGCTTTGGTGGTTCTTGTCATTCCGACGGGGCCAGCTTGCCACAAGGGAGAGTATTCTTGTTTTGCTGATGTATTGTATTGTGATCCGAAGAGTGATGCTGATAAAGTTTCTGCTCGAACCGAACGTTTTGCCATATTCAATGAACTGGAATCGCTGATTGCCGAACGGGAAGCCAGGAAACCGGAAGGATCTTATACAACATATTTGTTTGAAAAGGGAGTAGATAAGATTCTGAAAAAAGTGGGGGAGGAAGCAGCCGAAGTAATCATTGCAGCAAAAAACAGAGATCAGAATGAACTTCGTTATGAAGCTGCGGATTTGCTTTTTCACCTACTTGTTTTATTGCGTGAACAAAAATTGCCGTTGGATGAAGTGCTCCACGAATTAGAAAAAAGGCGTTAATATCAAACACAGATGTTTTGTCAGTAAATTATTTAGTGGCAAAATATGCTGTGTTTTTTATGTTGACTTTATATTGTTTAATGTGATAGATTATAAAAGTCGCCGCTGAGATAAAGCGATAACGACACTGGATGAAAGAGTTTTTGCTAGAATAAAAAACTTCTTGACTTCAGTTGAATGAACATGATATAGTAGCAAATGTTCGACAAAAAATGCTCTTTGAAAACTGAACAATAAAGCGTTTTATAGTGAATCAAAACACTAGCCAAGTGAATTGTTTTGCAGTTTAGAATCAACTCAAC